>JAQUVC010000067.1 GCA_028693535.1 Bacilli bacterium | reverse complement strand
ATGACACTTGTTGAAACAAGTATTTGAATTTTATTACTTGAGAAATCAGCCATTACTTGCTCTTTCTCATTTGTTTTCAGTCGACTATGGATTAATCCTACTTGACAAACACCATTAAAATATTCTGTCATGCTATTATAAATTTCAGTGGCATTTCGTAAATCCATCACTTCTGATTCTTCAATCATCGGAGCAACTACGTATATTTGGTGACCAATCGCCAATTCCTGTTTCATATGTTCCATCACAATAGCTCGATCCTCATAGCGAATATAGCGTGTGATTGCTTCTTTTTTGTTTCCCGGCAAGGTCTTAATCAACGAAATATCAGATTCTCCTAAAACACTTATAGCCAGTGTTCTTGGAATGGGTGTTGCACTCATTTTTAAGTGATCGATCAAATGCCCTTTACCAACAATGGATACTCTTTGGCGTACACCAAAGCGATGTTCTTCATCGGTAATGACCAATCCCAACGCTTTAAAAATAACATCTTTTTGAAACAATGAATGGGTTCCAATGATAATATCTATTTTTTTATTCAGCAAATCGGTGAGAATTGTTTTCTTATCCTTGCTATTTACCGATGAAGATAGCATTCCAATGGAAATATCTTCATTTTTAAACAAGTCTTTGAATGTACTATAATGCTGATTCGCAAGAACTTCTGTTGGAACCATAATGGCACCTTGATAACCAGCTGTAATTACCGCCAATAAAGCAATGGCGGCCACGACTGTTTTACCACTGCCAACTTCTCCTTGCAATAAGCGATTCATTTTGTAAGGTGCTTTCATATCTGCAAAGATTTCATCGAGTGATTTTTTTTGATCCATTGTCAATTCATAAGGTAATTTTGAAATAAAATCATCTACTCGTTGCTTGTTGAAATTAATTGCTAATCCTTGAGGGAAATGCTTACGCATATAAAGCATATATTTTATTTTTAATTGATATAAAAATAACTCTTCAAACTTGATTCGTCTGATTGCTAGTCTTACCTCTTCGATTTCTTCGGGAATATTGATGTATTTTATTGCTCTTTTGATGCTAATTAAATCATATTTGGTTCTTATTTCTGCTGGTAAATATTCATTTATTTCATCACAATAGTCATCATAAATTTTTTCTTTTAGTTCTAGCACCTTCTCATCAGCGATTCCTTTGATATTAAAGATGGGATTGACAGCACTACTGAATTCATTAAAATGAATTTCTGATGCGGTAAAATTACGCATGTTTTCGTTAAATTTACCAGTTAAGCGAACATATGTACCATAATTTATCTTTGATTTCAGAAAATGTCGATTAAAAATCGTCGCTCTTACTTTTCTTCCCTCAACATCAAGATAAAAATTCATCACGGAAAGTTTTGTTTTCACGTTAGTAACCGTCGCTTTTGTTTGGACAACACCAGCAATCGTCACATTGGTTTCAGGAACAATGTCTTTAAATGATTTGATGGTATAATCTTCAAACTTTGTTGGAAAATTAAGCAACAAATCTGCAACAGTATTGATATTGCTCTTTTTTAAAAACAAAACTTGTTTGGGCGTTATGTATGATACTTCACTTAATAAAATTTCTTTCATAATTTCACCATGTCTATAAAACAAGAAAAAGGGCTTAAAGCCCCATTCTACTCTATCGCTAGAATATAACTATAGACTTCTTGATTTCCTTCAATAACATCTACCTCAAGATTACTATAATTTTTCTCAATATATCTTACTAATTCGTTTACTTCTCTTTCGGTAACATCTGCACCATAAATAATAGTAATAATTTCCTTGTCATCATTGATAGCGCTCTTTAATAAGTCTCTTGTCGCTTCAACGCGTCTTTTATGAGATGCAACAATTTTACTATTACAGATACCAATAAAATCATCTTTATGAATATCAATACCTTCTAGTACTGTATCTCTAATGGAATATGTGATTAAACCAGTTGTAACATTAGCAATCACTTTCTCCAAATCTTCGATAATCTCTTCGGGTTCACCACTTAAATCAATCATCGTTAACGCTGAAAAACCTTGTGCTAACGTTTTTGTTTCAACAACATGAACATTACTTTCAGTATATATCTTCGCTGATTGATTGGCAGCAAGAATAATATTCTTATTATTTGGGAAAACAAAAATATTTTCCGCATTTAGTGTGTCAAAACCACGAATAAAGTCTTCCGTAGAAGGATTCATACTTTGACCACCAGAAACAACATAGTCGGCACCCAAATCTTTAAACGTTTTTACTAGACCTTCTCCACTAGCAACAGCCACAATAGCATATTTCTTGCGAGTATCTGGCTTGCTTGTTTTTGGAAGATGCTCTTCGCCACAAGGGCACTCTCCTTCAGAAACATGACTAATTTCTGAAATCTCATGATGTTGAATGGTCATATTTTCGATTTTTAAATGAATGAATTCGCCATATGTTTGCCCTATATTAAGGATATCACCTGGTTTTAAGGTATGAATATGAATTTTTACGAGATCTTCATCCTTAACCAATGCAATGGAATTACCCAACGGATTGATTTGATTATAGATTGTTTGCTCATCAAATTCATTAGGATTAAACTCTTTATTCAATCGCAGAATAAATTCAGTACAATAACCGAATTCTACTTCTTCTGCCATTGCTGCCTTTGGTAAGTGGGTTGCTACATAGGTGGTATCAATGGAAGCAGTCATAACAAAATTTTCATCTAGCGCTTCCGCCATGCCTTCAATAATTGTTAGATATCCAGCCCCACCACTATCTACAACACCTGATTCTTTTAATATCGGTAGCAATTCGGGAGTTCTTGCCAATGATGCTTTTGCCTCAGCAATGTATTCCCTAAAAAATTCATTGATTGTCATTCTTGAAGAAGAAATGGCTAGCATTTTTTCACTAGCTTCACGCGCTACTGTTAGAATGGTTCCTTCTACAGGCTTCATAACTGCTTTATACGCTTGTTTTACACCACTATCAAAAGCATGAGCTAACCGAATGGCATCTACTTGTTCAAATCCTTCAAAACCTTTATTTAGTCCACGGAATAATTGTGATAAAATTACGCCCGAATTTCCTCGTGCTCCCATCAGCATTCCGCGAGAAAGTTTTTTAGAAATTTCATATATGCTAGTTTCGTGAGAGTTATATATCTCGTTAACTCCACCTTCAATTGTCATTTTCATATTTGTTCCCGTATCTCCATCAGGGACAGGAAACACGTTAAGAGAATCAATTCTTTGATAATTCTTCTTGAGATTTTCGGCACCATTTAAAACAAGAGTTTTAAAAATAGCTCCGTCAAGTTTCTTGATTTGCATTAAAATGCCTCCATTAATATATATATTGTTTTTCTATTAGTCTATTTTCAAAAAATACTACTTAAGCATTATATCATAAATAGTGTCTTTAATCAAGAAAATTCACCTTGCAAAGAATGCGTTTTTCTATTGAAATTGATGTGTTTTTTTACAATTTTATTTGTTTTTTAATGAAATAATAGCTAAATAAAATATTGTTGATTTTTCTTGATTTGCTATTGTTAATATGCTATAATAGATAAGGTTAAACGAATAGGATAAACTTTAGGAGGTGCAAATATGGCTCGTAAATGTTATGCAACTGGCTTAGGTACAGTTTCAGGCAATAATCGTCCTCACTCACTTAGTGCAACTAAGCGAAAATGGAAAGCTAATTTACAAAAAGTTAGAATTAAGGATGAAGATGGAAAAATTAAACGTGTATATGTATCAACTCGTGCTTTAAGATCAGGACTTGTTGAACGTGCATAGTAATAAAAAAAGGCGATTAAGCCTTTTTTTATTTTTCTAGCGCTTGAATCGCAATGATTTTTTTATCAACAACGACACTGCCTCTTGTTATCACTTCATTGCTCAAACAAATACTATCATTCGTATGTAGTAAATAATGATCTAATTCATATTTGAATCCTGTAAGGGTAATGATTGTATTGTTTTCAATAGCAAAAAAGGAAATGTATTTATATTGATTTCTAACAAACTCATAATCTGTTTCGATGATAAATATATCATTGCTAGTATCTAGTAAATGGATGTTTAGATGACTATACTTTTCCATAACACGAAGAATTGACAAAAAATGATCAAGTCTATTCCCACTACCATTATAAATTTCAATGCGCGAAAAATTCATATCTGCAACATAATCAATGGCAAGTTCTAAATCACTTGCATTTTTTTCTTTGGGAAAAGCAATTTTTGTATCATAAGCAAGTCCAAAACGATCGATATCAGAGGAATCAAAATCACCAATCACAATATTAGCGATGATATTTTGTGAAGAGGTTGCGATAATTCCACCATCAACAGCAATGATGAATTCATCATCGTCATGATGATAAACATCTTGAAAACTATTAAAACCAGCACAAACAATTTTTGCAATCATAACGCCAACAGTCCTTTTATGGCTGCTTGACGGTCATTGTTACCAAAAATGTAAGTCCCAGCAACAACTACTTCACACCCTGCATTATGACACAAGAATGCGGTTTCTTTGTTGATACCGCCATCAACCTGAATCAAATAGTGATAATGATATTGCTTTTTTTGGGCTGCTAAATATGCTATTTTATCAAGTGCGTTACTCATAAACGTTTGTCCACCAAAACCAGGTTCCACACTCATAATTAAAACCAAATCCACATAAGGCAATATGTGATTTAATACTTCAACTGCTGTATTTGGTTTGATAGATATTCCTACTTTCACACCTAATTTTTTAATTGCATCAATAGCACCAATCACATCTTTTACTGCTTCATAGTGAAACGTGATATAATCTGCCCCAGCAACAGCAAAATCCTTGGCATATTTTAAAGGATCCGTTATCATCAAATGCACATCAAAAACAATGTCGACTTTTCCTTTTAAATCCTTATATACAACTGGTCCCATAGTAATATTAGGGACAAAGTGCCCATCCATAACGTCAATATGAAGGAACTTAGCGCCATAGCCACGCACTTCTTTCACTTCTTGTAATAAGTTTGAAAAATCCGCAGATAAAATTGAAGGTGCAACAATCATCTTTTAAGCCTCCTTGTTAATATTTATTTTTCTTTGTTTCTTTAATTTCTTTTGCGAACAGCAAATAATTTTGATATCTTGTTACTAAGATATGATTGGTACCAATCAAACGTTTTACTTCGCATCCAGGTTCATCAATGTGAGTACATTGGGAGAATTTGCATAGACTACTTGCTTGATAAAACTCACGAAATGTATGACTTAATGTAAGTAAATCAATTTCTTCAAAATCTGCAATTCCAAATCCAGGAGTATCCGCTAACCATCCATCAGCAATTTTAATGAGCTCAACGTGGCTGGTTGTATGTTTGCCTCTGTTGAGTGCTGTAGAAATGACATTGGTTTTAATTTTCAATTCAGGATTGATAAAATTTAGTAGTGTACTTTTCCCAACACCACTTTGACCAGCAACCACACATATATGCTGATTGACTTCATTTTTAATATTATTGATAAAATCAGGGTCGTCATTTTGATAAATACGATAGCCTAATTCTTGATAATATTCCTTAACGCTAGCTATATTTTGGTTGTTCGATAGTAAATCAAGTTTTGTAAAGATAATAACAATGTCAATATCTTGGTATTCAATAATAGAGAGTAAACGATCAAGAAGGTTTAAATTTAAATCAGGTTCAATAACAGAAAAGACTAAAAATACTTTGTCAACATTGGCAATTGTCGGTCTTTCCAAACAATTTTTGCGTGGGTGAATACTCATAATTACTCTTTCTGTCTCGTTAATATCAACAACATCACCAACAATAGGACTTTTTTCATGATGACGGAATAGTCCCCGTGGTTTACAAATGATGCTTTGTTGATTGGGTAAGATAACCGTGTATTCTCCGCTGATTGCTTTGATAATTAATCCTGCACTCATTCCTTCTCCTTCATTTTTTGCACCCTTAATTGCCCACAAGCAGCAGCAATCTCATGGCCGTGTTCTTTACGAATAATAGCATTGATTTTATTCTTTATTAGATAATCAAAGAATCGATCTCT
>JAQUVC010000066.1 GCA_028693535.1 Bacilli bacterium | reverse complement strand
GTAATTCTATTTCCATTTGGTAAAGTTTAGATTTTAAAATTTGTAATGCTCGTTCTTTATTTTGAATTTGGCTTCTTTCATTTTGGCACGTAACAACAATTCCCGTCTTCAAATGAGTAATTCGAATTGCGGAATCGGTTTTATTGACACTTTGTCCACCTGCTCCACTAGAACGATAGGTATCAATTCTAATATCTTCTGGTGAAATATGAATATCGACACCTTCATCTACAGCAGGTGTAACAGTACATGCACAAAAAGAAGTATGGCGACGTGCATTGCTATCAAAAGGAGAAATTCTCACCAAACGATGAACACCATGTTCACTCTTTAAATACCCATATGCTTTCTCACCCGTAATCATAAACGTAACGCTCTTAATCCCCGCTTCTTCACCATCTTGATAGTCAAGAATCTCAAAATCATAATGATGGGCTTCTGCATATCGACGATACATCCGAAAAAGCATTTCTGCCCAGTCTTGTGACTCAGTGCCCCCTGCTCCTGGATGAAGTTCCATAATGGCTGGATTATTATCATATTCTTTGCTTAATAGCATTTTTATCTCAAAATCACCAAGTTTTTTTGCTATTTGGGCAATTGTTTCTGTAATCTCTGTTGATAAATCCCCTTCTTCATCTTTTTGCATCGAGAAATATAACTCTAATTCTTCTAACAATTGATGAATTTCGGTAATCATCGCCATATTAGTTTTACTTTCTTTTACTCTTTTTAATACTTTTTGGGCAACTTGCATATCTTTGTAAAAATCAACAGCAGACATCAGTTGCTCGTCTTCAGTAATGCTTTGGACTATTTTATCAACATCAATAGCTTTTTTCAGTTCTGCAAGACGCTCCGAAAAATTTTCTATTTTTTTTATGATTTCATAGTTTTCCATGTAATTACCTATCTTCCACAACAATTTTTATATTTTTTACCGCTTCCGCATGGACATGGTTCATTACGTCCAACTTTTGAAGAAACAGCTTGTGTTCTTCTTTTTGTATCTTCTTCTTTACCACTAGATGTCGCGGTTGGTTTAATAACCGCTTCTCTTTGTAGGTTATCTTTAATCATTGCTCGATTGACGTATTTTGTAGCATCGTTTTCAATGCTTTGAATCATCGTTTCGAACTTTTCAAATCCAACTTCTTGATATTGTCGCAATGGATTGATTTGCGCATAAGCCTGTAGGCGAACTGCTTGCCGTAACTCACTCATTGCATCAATATGATCCATCCAATAAGTATCAACAACTCGTAGTAAGATAACTTTCAAGAACTCACGATAGATTTCGGGAGGAAAATTCGTCTTTTTTTCCTGTAACAAAACATGACATTTATCGATAAAGACATGAGCTGCTTCTTCAGCAGATAAATCGATGAAATCTTCTTTTCGAACAAAGCCCAATGGAAAATAAGCTCCATCAATTTCTTTCATCAAACGATCAATATCAATCGTACTATTTTTACGATCATGTTCTAAGAAGTTATAAACCAAGCGATGGGCTGTACTTTCCATCATCTTAGTGATAATTTCAGTAATGTCATCTAAGAATAGAATCGATGATCTCTGACCATAGATAATTTCTCTTTGCTTACGTAAAACTTCATCATATTCTAAAACAGTTTTACGGCTATCAAAGTTATTTCCCTCAATCTTTTTTTGAGCGCTTTCAACAAAATTACTGAACATCTTTGATTCCAATGGTGTTTCTACACCAGAACCCTTTTGCATAATAACCATTGAAAGCATTGATTTAAATCGTTCACTACCAAATCGTTTCATTAATTCATCTTCAGCAGATAAATAAAAGCGCGTATAACCAGGATCCCCTTGACGACCCGAACGACCACGTAACTGATTATCGATACGACGCGATTCATGGCGTTCTGTGCCAATAACTGCCAAACCACCCAATTCAACTACTCCAGGTCCTAATTTAATATCCGTTCCACGACCTGCCATATTGGTAGCAATGGTTACTGACTTTAATTGACCTGCATTGGCAACGATTTCTGCTTCCCGTTCGTGTTGCTTTGCATTTAAAACATTATGAGGAACTCCTCTTTTCTTTAATAATTCTGATAATAACTCACTTGTTTCAATGGATATTGTACCAACTAAGACTGGTTGACCCAAACGATATCTTTCTCTAATATCATTAGCAATGGCTTCGAACTTAGCTTTTAAAGTCACAAACATCAAATCATGTTCATCAACTCTGATTATTGGCATATTGGTTGGTATTTCAACAACATACATATTATAAATATTTCGAAATTCTTCTTCTTCGGTCTTTGCTGTACCAGTCATACCCGCTAGCTTACGATACATTCTAAAATAATTTTGGAAAGTAATTGTCGCTACAGTTCGTGTTTCTTTCTTAATTTCAACATGTTCTTTTGCTTCTAATGCTTGGTGTAAACCTTCAGAAAATTGTCGCCCATGCATCAAACGACCCGTAAATTGGTCGACAATGATGACCTTATTGTCTTGAACAACATAGTCAATGTCTCTTGACATGATAAAGTTAGCACGTAACGCATTATGCAAATGATGTAACAAATTCACGTATTTTACATCATATAAATTATCAATTCCAAAAAACCTTTCGGCTTTTTCCATACCTTTTTCGGTAAAGACAACATGCCTTGTTTTGATATCTACTTCGAAATCCACCTCTTGACTCAAACCCTTTGCAAATAAATCGGCTTGACTATACAAGTTCCCAGTGTTTTTTGCGCCACCACTAATAATCAAGGGTGTTCGTGCCTCATCGACCAAAATAGAATCGACTTCATCGATAATCGCAAAATTTAATGGGCGCTGTACAATGTTTTCTTTGTAAATCACCATGTGATCACGTAAATAATCGAAACCTAATTCATTGTTTGTAGAATATGTGATATCACATAGATATTGTTCTTTCTTTTGTTCACTTGTTAACTCGCGTAAGTTCAAGCCCACTGTTAAACCAAGCCATTGAAATAATTCTCCCATTTCCCGGGCATCACGAGCGGCCAAATATTCATTGACAGTAACGATATGTACCCCTTGTCCTGGTAAGGCATTCAAATATGCTACTAAGGTTGATGTTAACGTCTTCCCTTCACCAGTTTTCATTTCGGCGATATTTCCACCATGAAGCGCAACAGCGCCTTCTAGCTGAACAAAAAATGGTGTCATATGTAAAACTCTAGTTGCTGCTTCTCTAACAGTTGCAAAAGCCTCAACTAAAATGTCATCTATTGTTGCCCCATCGGCTAAACGTTGGCGAAAAATTGCTGTTTGAGCTTTTAATTCTTCATCAGAAAACTTTTTATAGTTTTCTTGCAACGCATCTATTTTTTTAGCGATTTTTTCAACTCTTTTTAATTCTTTATATCCTGAATCAAATAAACTTTTAAACATTATAGGAGTCACATCCTTTCAAACTACTATTCATATAATATCACTTTTACCCCTTTTTTACAAGTATTTTGTTCTTTTATCAACAACAACCAATGTACACTTTATAAAAAAAAGACATGATCAGAGTTACTCATTCTAATCATGCCTATTTTTGTTATATCATAAATCTTTTACGGAAAAAGAAGATTATTAGGCCAATCGATAACAATCCCAAAACATTGCCAACGTTTAGACTATTGCATCCTGTTTTGACTGCTTCAAATGTACCATAAATCATTAAATCCTCTGTTACCTCAGAATAATCTGTACCCCAAGACTTAAATTCATATCCTTCCACCCTCACGTCAAAGCCCAATGCGGCCTCACCATGAATTACTTCTTCTTCATGAAGTAGTTCATTATTTGGTCCAAAGAACTTTACGATATAAGTATATGGTTTGTATATTGCTTTAATCGTCATATCTTCCGCAACATCATCAAATTCTTGATCCCAACCCATAAAGTCATAATATGGCCTTATAGGATTTACAGGTGCCACGACCTCTTCTTCATATAAAATTGTTATTTCTTTTAAAACCGTATTGTCCCAATCAAGAAATGTGACTTGGTATTCACCAATGCTATAAATAGCATAGATTGTACGATCCGTATACACTACAACATCTTGAACATTCCAGCGACTAAAATCATATCCACGCACCTTTGGGGCCTCAGGATAAACTAGCGTTGTTCCATAAGCAACAGTAACAGTACCAATAATGCTGTCATCAAAATCATTAATGAAGGTAACCGTAAATGTTTCAGCTTCATAGATAGCAGTAGCTGTCATATTCTCTTTTATTGCGGTAATGTCTTTATCCCAACCAATAAACGTATATCCAGTCCTTTTGGGTACTGCAGGTGCTACAGCATCCTGCAAATATTCAACCTCTGTTTCTGAAAGCATTGTCCCATTATAGTCGTTAAAAATAACCTTGTAAATATTGATTTCATAGGTTGCATATACATCTAAGTCATACATAACATCCGTAAATGGTATTGACCAACCGGTAAACGTGTACCCTTGTTGATGAGGACTTGGTGCAGTTGCAGAACCATGGAAATCTACAGGTTCTGTTTTCAACACTGTATTGTCTAATCCATAAAATGTAACAGTAAACTTGCTATCGCTATACTTGGCAGAAACCGTTAAATCCGATTTCACCGCGGTAATATCACGACTCCAACCGATAAAACTAGCACCTGGTTTTGCTGGGGCAGTCGGAGCAACTGCTTCATTTCCATAAGGAACCTGAACAGTTGTTAGAAGGTTTCCTGCCTCATCAGTAAACGTCACATTAAATTCTAACATTCCAAAATCAACACCACTACTTAATGAGTTGGTCCGTGACATGACTTTTACACCATATACATATTGTTCATTACCAGCGTTCGTATCTACAAATGCAATTTTTCCATTTGTAGCATTGGGTCCCAAAATCTGAAATACTTGTTTTGTTCCAAATGTCATTGGTGTTTCGCCACGATAAAGAATATAGCTCTTAGCATCAGCAACAGCATCAAACATAATTCGATTTCCCTCGCTTGTCTTTACAACCTCTAGATTCCCAACATCAGGTAATTGTATGGCGGGCATCGAAGTAATCTCAGGAAGAATGGCAGGATTAGTGAACATTTCATCCTTGATAACTTTCATTCCGCGGCCATATAAACTCGATTCATCGCCTAAATAACTATTTTTCAAATACGTATAATTGTAAAAAACCGTGCCTTGAACTGCCTTTAGTCTTGTTGAATAAAGAATTTGATTATAGGCTTCTTTATAATCCTTACCCCAAGAATAGTTTGTCCCTGGAGTTTCGGCCATATAGATTCCCATACCAGAATAAAGGATTACATCTTTATTCTTAACAACCTTAGCCCACCAATCACATAAATCAGCAAATGCTGCTGTTGTATGTGTAAAGCCCCAATACATTTGTGGAAGAATGTAATCAATCCATTCCTCGTTAATCCATTTTAAAGTGTCAGAAAACAAATAACTTCCATAATGTTCAAATGTCGTTCTTGTGTTTGAGCCGCTGGTTATGGCATTCCCATCCACATCATAGGTAACTTTTCCATCTCCACTACGCCAGACCCCAGAAGGAGATATTCCTAGTTGGACATGTCTTCCTGTTGATTCATTATACATTTTCATCATATTATGTAAGTCTTCAATAAATAAATCAACTTGTTCCCGACGCCAATTTGCTTTATCTACTCCACTATTGGCATCATAATTCTCTGATTTATATTTTAAATATGTTGCTTGGTCAGGTTCCGTTAAAATACTATTACTGCCCGTTAAGGCTCCCGCTGCACCCATATCAGAATAAAAATAGTCATCAAAATGAATCGCATCAACATCATAATTGCGAATTACTTCCATACATGTATCAACAATAAACTTTCTAACCGCAGGGATTCCTGGATTTAAAATTGCTCCCCCATCTTTTTCTGGTAAGATATTACTAGCATCAGCACCAATGTTATTTGGTGTATATGAGCGAATCATTGTTGCTAATTCTGCTACTGTTTTATCACTAGCTGCTTTAATTCGATAAGGATTCATCCATGCATGAAATTCATATCCCCGTTTATGACATTCATCAATGACCCATGCTAATGGGTCCCAACC
>JAQUVC010000004.1 GCA_028693535.1 Bacilli bacterium | reverse complement strand
TACAAAGTAGTGAAGAAAAAATTGTTGAACTAACAAAAAAGGATAATAGCAAAATTATTGTTAAGATTAACTTATCTGCTGATACTAGTGGTGAACAAATCATTTATCAAGCAACAGTTATAGATATCACTAAAGAATATCAAGAAAACAGAGAAGTTAATAATAAAGTTGAACTATATGAAAATTTGTTATGTATTCCGCAGAGTTATATATTTGATTATAATATAAAGACTAAAGTTCTTAAGTATTACATTCCCGATCAAGCAGAAAATGAAGATGTTAATATTGTTGAAAATTTTCATGTTGAAGTTGTGAAATGTAGAAAAATACATGAAGATTATCTAAAAGAGTTCACAAAGATTTTCTTGAAGAAATATCAACAAGAGACAAGTGATAGTTTGGAATTTCTTGCTGCTTTCAATAAGCAAGAGTTCAATTGGTATCGAATCTCTTATAAAGTTATCGCAAATAAAATTAGCGATGGCTTTCGTATCATCGGGAGCATTTGTAATGTTCACACAGAAGTGGAAAAAGCAATTAGAATGAAAGAGCGAGCTCAAAAAGATATCATGAGTGGTTTGTATAATCGAGCTGTGACGGAAGAACTAATAAAAAACAAACTTTGTGAGATGAAAAGAAGTGAGACATTTACTTTTTATATGATAGATATTGATCAGTTTAAAGAAATTAATGATGAACATGGTCACCTTGTTGGTGATAGGTTAATATTAAAAATAGCAAATATGTTGAAACAAGAATTTAATTCTAAGGCAATCATAGGTCGTCTTGGTGGTGATGAATTTGCAGTCTTGTCTATGGAAGAAAACAGTGAAGAAAAAGCAATTGCAAAGGCAGAAGATATTCTTCAAGCTACAAGAGATTTAAGCAAAACGATGAATGTCAAGTTGAAAATCACTACTAGTGTAGGTATCGCTTTCGCTCCAAGAGATGGAAAGACATTTAAAACATTGTTTATGAACGCAGATAAAGCAATGTATAAGGCTAAAAACGAAGGTAAAGATTGTTGTAAGATTTATCAAAATTAAAAGAGCGCATCATGAATGCGTTCTTTTCTTTATTATTCTATAAACAATTAAGAGAAAGCCTTTACAAAAAGTATGATTTTTATTATAATATATATAATAATTAGGATAACAAGAGGTAAATTATGGAAAGAACTGTTGCAAAGTGCTTATTGGAGATTAAAGCCATATTTTTTGGATTTTCAACTGAGTATATATCTTCTAAGGGAGAGAGATTACCCGTCTACTGTAATAATAGAGTGATATTGTCATATCCTCGGGTTAGAAAAGTAATCACAAAATGGTTGACTAACGTAATCAAAGAGACTTATCCTGATGTTGATATGATAATTGGAACTTCGATTGCTGGAACTTCTTTTGCTGTTTTGATTAGTGATGCGTTAAGCGTTGCCTCAGGTTATGTATTAGAAAATGATGCAATGCGTGAATCGGATGAACGAATTAGAGAAGCTTTCAAACCGGGAGCAAAAGTTGTCGTTATTGACGATACAATTCGTACGGGAGCAACAATCATGAGTGTTACGAAAACACTAAGGAAATTTGGATGCGAAGTATTAGGTGGTGTGGCACTATTTTCTTATGAATTAGAAGCAACAGAAAAATTGTTAGCAGCAGAGAGCATAAAATATACAGCACTAACAAATTTTGATACGGTTACTTTAATAGGACAACAAACAGGAAGAATTAGTTATAGTGAGTATGTTCAAGCATTAAAATTTAAAAGCGAACCATTCGCTGATGAATGGCATAAGAAGTAAGGAATTTCATGGACACTCTAAAAATAGCAAAAGAAAATGTGAAGATGATCGCTCATCGTGGATTGAGTGGATTAGAAAAAGAAAATACCATTGCTGCTTTCATTGCTGCTGGTAATAGAACTTATTACGGCACAGAATGTGACATCCATCTAACAAAAGATAATGTTTTTGTTGTCTGCCATGATGACCACACGGGAAGAGTTTCCCCAGTAAAAAAGATAATAAAAGAATTAACATATGAGGAACTATCACAGATTTGTTTATATGGATTTGAAACGCAAACAACAAGATCATATTTAAAGATTCCAACCCTACGAGAGTATTTGGAAATCTCAAAAAAATACAATAAATACTGTATTATTGAAATAAAATGCGCACTTGAAAAAAAAGATGTAGATAAATTATTGGCCGAAGTAGAAGAATTTGGATATTTAAACAATGTCATTTTTATATCGTTCAATCTTGAAAACTTAAAAAAAATACGGAGAGTCAATAAAAATTTGCAATTGCAGTATTTGATTTCAACATATACAAAAGAACTCCCTGGACTTTGCAAAAAGGAAAAAATTGATATTGATATTTCTTACCATGAGTTGAATTTACTCATCATGGAAGAATTTCATAGCCTTGATGTAAAAGTGAATGCATGGACAGTGAATAATCCCATCGAAGCGTTAATTTTAGTTTCTTGGAATATTGATTACATTACAACCAACATATTAGAATAAGCTTCAAATGCGAAGCTTTTTATTTATATTTTTAAAAATATGATATAATAATTACTCGAGGTGATAATTATGAGTTTGTATCAAAAAGATTATGAAGTTTATAAAGCAATAAAAAACGAATTAGAAAGGCAACAAAACAATATTGAATTGATAGCCTCTGAAAATTTTACATCTAAAGAAGTTATGGCAGCGCAAGGCTCAGTTATGACTAACAAATACGCTGAAGGGTATCCTAGTGCTCGCTATTATAGTGGTTGTGAGAATGTTGATGTTGTTGAACGATTGGCAATTGAACGCGCAAAAGAACTTTTTGGTGCTAAATTTGTTAATGTACAACCACACTCGGGCTCGCAAGCAAATATGGGAGCATATCGAGCGTTGTTACAAGCCAAAGATATAGTTTTGGGAATGGCTTTAGATCAAGGAGGTCATTTAACACATGGACATCCATTGAACTTTTCAGGTGTTGACTATCAATTTATTCCTTATTATGTTAATAAAGATACAGAAGAAATAGATTATGATGCTTTAGAACAATTGGCTCTAAAAGAAAAACCAGCATTAATTGTTGCTGGTGCGAGTGCGTATTCTAAAGCAATCGATTTTAAAAGATTTCGCGATATAGCAGATTTAGTGGGAGCAAAATTGATGGTTGATATGGCCCATATAGCTGGTTTGGTTGCTGCTGGTCTCCATCAAAACCCAGTTTTATATGCTGATGTTGTAACGAGTACGACTCACAAAACATTAAGAGGCCCTCGAGGGGGACTAATTCTAACAAACAACGAAGAATTAGCAAAAAAAATTGATAAAGTAGTTTTCCCCGGAATCCAAGGAGGACCATTAATGCATGTTATTGCTGCTAAAGCTGTTGCTTTTAAGGAAGCTTTGCAGCCTGAATTTAAAAGCTATCAACAACAAGTAATTAAAAATACTAAAGTTTTAGCAGAAGAACTAATGAAATATGGTTTTACTTTAGTTGCTAATGGCACAGATAATCATTTATTAATTTTGAATGTGAAAAAATCATTAGGAATTTCTGGTAAAAAGGCAGCCAATATACTCGATAGTGTAGGAATCACATGCAATAAAAATACTGTTCCTTATGATACAGAAAAGCCAATGGTTACTAGTGGAATAAGGATGGGAACTGCAGCAGTAACAACCCGCGGTTTTAAAGAGATAGAAATGAAAAAAGTTGCAGAATTAATCAGTAGAACACTAAGAAATTATTCTCATCAAGAAGAATTAGATACCATCAAAAAAGAAGTTTTAGAATTGACATCACAATTTCCATTATATTGTTAATAGTGATTTAAACAAAAATGTCTTTCATTTAATGATGAAATATGTTAAGATAAAGAAAAGGAATGGGTGCAATATCATTACAACACTCTTCATCGATGAAAATAAAAATGGAGGAGCACATGAGATATAGAATAGAGAAAGATTCACTTGGCGAAAAAATAATACCGGCAGAATCTTATTTTGGAATTCAAACTCTTCGTTCAAAAGAACTATTTCAAATAACAAAGCATGGTCAATGCCGGCAAAACATCAAGGCATTTGCGCATGTGAAAAAAGCAGCAGCGAAAACAAACTATGATTTGGGCTTTATTTCCAAAGAGAAAGCGAATGCGATAAGTCTAAGTGCTGATGAAATATTGAATGGAAGATTACATGGGCAATTTGTTACCGATTCTATCCAAGATGGTTATGGTATGGGAATGAACATGAATGCTTGTGAAGTGATTGCCAATAGAGCAAATGAAATGCTTGGTGGTGAAAAAGGTCGCTATGATAAAGTTGATCCAATAGTAGATGTCAATCTGAATCAAGACAATGAAGAAGTGGTTGTTCTTGCAGGAAAAATCACGACGATTAGATTGGTAAAGAAACTAATGACAGAAGCTAAAAAATTGGTGAATGCTTATTATGATAAAATTGAACAAGCTAAATTAAATAAAGACGATCCAAAATCATTTGGCTATCAAATAGCATCGATGGCAAGCGTCTTAGAAAAAGATATCAAACGCCTTGATAAGGCACTAGATACAATGCTAGAAATTCATTTTGGCTCTGCATTAAATGTTGATGAAGAGCAAAAAAGAGATGAATATTTAAAGAAATTTGTAAAAAACTTGAGTATATCTAATAGTGAAAGTTATAACTATTCTAAAAACGCTTTTGATTCTATTCGCAGTTTGAATGGCTTCATGATGGTATCTTCCGTTTTAAAAAATATGATTATTAATTTTTCAAAGGTTGCTAGTGATATAAAAATTTTGTCAATGAATGGGTTAATAAAGATTCCTCAAGTACAGGATTTTCTAACATTCATCGATAATAATGTTGTTTTAGATATGGTAAGACAAATATCGTTTTATATTATGGGAAATGATCTAACGGTGTCACGAGCAGTTGAAGAAGGTAATCTGGGAATTAATGTTTTTAAACCGATGATTTTTGCTTGTTTGTTTGAAAGCACAAATTTAATTAGAAGAACAATTAGGACAGTTAGAGAAAAAGTAGTAGAACCAATGCAAATATAAAAACTCCACAAAAGTGGAGTTTTTTTATAAGATGAATTTGAAAACAACCAAAGCATCATTATAATTTGTTGTTTGATAAGTGACACGATCACTACCCAAAAGTTTACATCCTGGAAAAAAGGAATTACGATAAGCATCTGTATGGCGCTTGTATTGAATTTCAACATCAAAATTCTTTGGTAAGAAAACGATATTTTGAGATAAGTTTTTAGACAAGGAATGATAAACACCCTCTTCAATTTCTTTGCAAGTAATATTGGGATGCTTGGAAATGACTGCATTGTAATGCCCTTCTTTGCTAGCAACCGTTTCAATATTGGAATTGATTTCTTTCACAAGATTTGTAAGATTGGCATCACCACTTAAAAAAGCAACAGGAACTTTCAACATTGATGCATAATATGCATTAATAGTAAATTCACTAGCGATAACATTATTTATTTTCACATGGTGAATATTTGTATTCATTGTGTGCGATAGTGGGTTTCCATTTGAACGTGAAGGACTGTGATATCCAATAAAAATAACAGCATCGAAAGAGCTATCTAAGCCTGCCATCATGCTACAAGGACTTCCTTCCCAACCCCGATGAAGTTTTACTTCTTCGGGTAGATCCATGATGGTTAAATTTCTGGCACTATCATGGGCATCTTTAATAACAATTTCAGTCGCTCCGGCACGTAATGCGCCACGACAAGCGGCATTTACTTCGCGTTGTAATTCTTCTTGAAATTCTTGATAGCGTGGTGAAGAAGTTTCTGTTTCTTCCCAGTGGCAAATTCCATTAACACCTTCAATATCAATACTCATAAATATTTTCATAAATTAATTTCCTCCTGACGATTACAAATTAATTATACATTAAAAAGGCTATATTTTAAATATATATTTTATTTTTCCAATAATCATGGTATAATAAGCGTATATTTCGGAGGTAAATAATGGAAAAAATTAAAATGCGTACCAAATTTGATTACAGAACAATGAAGTATTGTAATATGTATTTATTAACATATAAAAGAAAGAGTTTCATTCTGTATATTTTCTTAATTTTATTATCAATCGGAGCAAGTGTTTACTTTGGCTTCTTTTCAGGAGAAAACAACTTTTTAATGGCAGGATTGTTTTTACTAGTTGCTGCATATGTAACATACCAAGCATTATCCGTAGAAAAAGCATTGGATAAGCATTTGCAAACTTTCTTCTATAATCGCCCTGTGGTTGAGCAGATTATTGAAATTGATGAAGAAAAAATCACAATTACAGCATCATCTAGACCTAATGAACCACAGACATATGATTGGAGCTTTGTGAGTGAAATTCATGAGATTCCTCAATTCTATATGTTATTTGTTGGCAAAAACACACCGATTATTCTTGATCGTAGTGAAGAAGCTTTGCTAGAAGGTTCTTTTGCTGATTTAGCTGCTTTGATTAAAGAAAAAGCAGAATTAAAACCATATAAAGTAGTAGATAAGAATATCGTTAAAAAACCGATTACTTATGTGCATAAGTATATTGAACCAGTTCATAATATTGATGATGTTGAGGCTAACGAAGAAAATAAAGAGGATTCATTGGAAGCGGAAGTTGTTGAAAATGAGGAAGATAAAAAGCAAGAATAATGAAAATTATTGTTAGCACTAATTTTTCTGAATCGCGAGCAAAAGCCTTTTTTCGCTTTCATTTAGCGAAAAAATCCAAATCCAAATATGTTTATTTGGGGATAGGTTTATTTCTAGCAATTTTTGGAATAGTAGTTATGTTTGCTTTCCACAAAGATATTGCGGGAATGATTATTTTTATTGCTGGGGTTGCTGTTTTTATTGTTAGACCGATACAAATAAATTCAATTGTGAATAAAATTATTGCTAGAGAAACCATTAGTGGGGGGAAATATATTATAACAATTGAAGATGATTTTATTACCTATGACTTTGAAGGTAATGTTCGACGTTATGCCTGGAAAGATATTGAATATGTATTTGAAACTGACGATTGTTTATATATATATACAAATCCTAATATGGCGATTATTGTTCCAAAATTCGCAATTGACGGGACAAAGCGAAAAGAATTAATCGAGTTTTTCAAAGCGAACGTCACATATAAAAAATATCGCTTTAAGCAGAAAGCAGAAGAGTAAAACTATGAAAAAGGTTCTCATTTTTTTAGGCATTCTCGCAGCGCTATTGCTGGGCTTTACCACGTTAGATGGCATATGGTTAATCTTATTTTTACTAATCATTTTTCCGTTGGTCTTTTTCTATTTACCTATTTTATTAAGGATTGAAAAGAAAGAGGAGTTAACGGAAGAAGCGAAAAAAGAAAGAGAAAAAAATGATCGCTTTTCACGGTGGGAATAATGATTTATCCTACTCAAGATAAGCTTCAAGTTTTATATGAAGATAATCACTTAATTGTTGTTGTGAAACCAGAAAACATATTATCTCAAGAAGATATTACTGCTGAAGATGATATGGTCAATCTTGTAAAAGGTTATTTAAAAGAAAAGTATCAAAAACCGGGAAATGTATATGCAGGATTAATACATCGCTTAGACCGCAGAGTGGGAGGAGTGATGGTTTTTGCACGAACATCGAAAGCAGCAAGCAGGTTGAGCGAAGATATTCGTAATCATCGTTTCTCTAAACAATATTATGCAATCGTTATGGGCAAAATACAAAAAGACGCAACAATTACTGATTATATTGTGAAAGAAGAAAGCAATAAAAAATATATAGCAAAGGTTTCAACAAGTGATGATGACAACGCAAAAGAAGCAGTTCTTCATTACACTGTTAATAAACACATTAATATAGATGGCAAAGAGTTTACACTTTTGCAAATCAATTTAGTAACAGGAAGATATAATCAAATTAGATTACAACTAGCTAATATGGGGCATCCGATTATCAATGATTTTAAATATGGATATCAAGGTGACAATATCGATAATAATTTAGGACTTTGGTGCTATCAAATTATATTCTTACACCCGATTTCTAAAGAGAAAATAGAAATTTCTTACTTACCAAAAAATGGAGTGTGGCGTTATCTATGAAAAACAAAAAAGGGTTTATTATATTCAGCATTATGATCATTATATTTTGCTTTATCGGTTTGGTTGGGATTCTTTCCAACTCAACAATCAAAATTGATTCTTATGATGCAATTATTGAAGTCGATGAAGCGGGAAATATGTCGATTAATGAAACTTGGGTTATTCATTATCCTGAGGGATATAACGTTCGTTTCCGCGATTTAAAATACGGAAAAGACCATCGTAATAATCCTTTGATGTCAGGAATGAATTATATCGCTGATCAGGCAAGCCTAGATTTAAATACAATCGGAGCTAAGGTCTTTTATATCGATGGTGATGATACTATTGATATTACTGATCAGATAGAAGTGGGATATTCTTTTAATGGCGATGATGATGAATTGGGAGAACCAATTGAGTGTTATCCATATAGTTCGGAGTGTGAATCAATATTTGTAAATTTGCAAGATATTGGTGGCATGAAAGAAACAATGATTTTTGAGTATACTTATACAATTAATGGTGCTGTAACAGGCTATGATGATGTTTCCGAGTTAAATTGGGTATTATTTAGTGGGGTAGAAGCAACCGTTAAAAACGCACATGTTGAGATTAATATTTATAATAACACTGATTTGGATGCGTTAAGAGTTTGGGGTCATGGCTTAAGTCAAGGTAATATTGACATAACCTCACCCAAAGAAATAAATATTAGTGCCCGTAACGTAAAAACAACAGAAGAATTGGAACTTCGTGTTTTGATGGACAATAGTGCTGTAGCAAGTATTGCTAGCAACAATGTTGTTGCGGGAGAAATGAAAGAAAAAATTATTGATTATGAGAGTAAATTAGCAGCAGAGACAAATAGAGCAAATATCATTGCGAAGGTAATCAATTTACTAACTATTTCGTTGATTGTTTTGATGGCTTATATCATCTATAAAGTATATAAAAAATACGATAAAGAATATGCTCCAGAGTTTTCAGGAATATATTATCGAGAACTGCCTTATGAGTATTCACCAGCAGAAATGAGTTATTTATATTACTTTGGAAAAACCAATGATGAAGACGTTACAGCAACACTGCTTGATTTGGTTCGTAGAGGCTATTTAGAGTTGGAAGTTACACCAACAACTGCGAATAAAAAAGACAATGCTATGACAATATATTATAATAAAGACCAAGCATTATCGGAATTGTTGCCACATGAAAAACACATCATTGACTGGTTCATTAAAGAAATCGGTGATGGTCAAAAAGTAACAATCGAACAAATTGAAAAATATGGTAAGAAAAGTTACGCAGATGCAACTAAGTTTAGTAATCAGGGAAGTCAATTTAAACGTAAAGTGAAAACAGAGGCTGTAAAACATAATTTTTTTGAGAATGCCGCAGAAAAAGCGAAAAACAAAGCTCAAGTTTATGTTTTATTACCAATAGCTTTTGCGGTAATCTGTTTGTTTATTGCACCACTGTTTCATGTTGTTGCAGCTGTCAATGGTTTTATTGCTTTAGCAATTGTGGTGATTTACTTTGTTTATTTATATTCAATTAAAAGACGAAGTAAAGAAGGAAATGAACAATTTGCAAAATGGAAAGCATTTAAACGCTTCTTAGAAGAATTCAGTATGATGAAGGATTATCCAATGCCAAGTGTTATCGTTTGGGAACATTATTTGGTATATGCAACATCATTAAAAATAGCAGATAAAGTAATGGATCAATTACGAGTTAAACTACCAGAAATAAGTTCTGATGAAGGAACGTTCTTATCAGGACGTTATGTATATCCTGGATTCTATTATGGATATATGTTCAACAGAATTAATTCATCGGTTTCAGTAGCTAGATCCAACGTTGTCAACACTATCGCAAGTCATAATGCTGCTAGTGGAATGGGACGTGGCGGTGGATTTAGTGGAGGATCGTCTTTTGGTGGCGGTGGGGGCGGAGCCCGAAGCCGTTAAAATATAAATTAAAAGAAAAACGGAGGAAATAATTATGCTTTTTTTAAGTGTTGGCGGAACAATTACAATTATTGTTGTAATTTTATTGGTACTGCTTCTAGTTGCTTTTGTTATTGCAAATTATAACAAATTGGTCGAATTAAGAAACAGAGTGAAAAATCAGTGGCATCAAATTGATGTTCAATTAAAGCGCAGATTTGATATGATTCCTAACTTAGCAGAGACTGTGAGGGGTTATGCTAAGCATGAAGAAGCGATTTTTGGTGAATTTGCAAAAGCAAGAGGATTATACGCTCAAGCTTCGCAAACAGGAAATGTTGGGGAAATGGCAGAAGCTAATAAAGGATTAGCAGGAGCTTTAAGTAGATTGATGGTAGTTCAAGAAAGATATCCTGAATTACAAGCCAATACTAATTTCCAACAAATGATGAAAGATTTAAAAGAAACAGAAGATAAAATTGCTTATCAACGACAATTCTACAATGATGTTGTACAAATTAACAACAACAAAATAGAAATGTTCCCTAGCAATATTATTGCTAAAATGTTTGGTTTTAAAATTGCGGAATTCTTTGCTTTAACAGAAGAAGGACAAAGAGAAGTACCAAAGGTAACATTTTAAAAAACAAGCATGTGAATAAACTCACATGCTTTTGATATATAGATTTCATTTTGAGGTGTGTTTGTGGAAAAATTGTTTTGGGAGAAAGAATATACAATTACAACGAATAGTTTAGATTGCTATGATCGGTTATCTTTAATGGGAATTCTAGATTTACTACAAGATGCTGCTGGATATCATGCAGCGCTTTTAGGGTTGGGTTTTGTAGACTTAAAAGCAAAAGGAATTACCTGGCTTTTAGTAAGAACAAAATTCATGATTATGAAATCATTACCGATGACGCGGAAAGTTAAGGTCAAAACGTGGCAAAGCTATAAAGGACGTGTTGATTATGAAAGAGATTATTTGGTGTGTGATGAAAATGATGAAGTTTTAATCAAAGGTACTAGTAAATGGTGTCTGATTGATATCAACACACACAAAATCGTGCCAACAGCAAGGATTGATTTAGATATTACTTATCCGGAAAAACGCAATTATGAAAAGCGGTTTGAAAAGCTTAAATTTTCACTCGAAAGCGCCGTAGAACAACAGTCATTCATCGTTTATAATAGCCACCTTGATCATAATTTTCATGTGAACAACACAAAGTATGGAGAATTTATTACAAATGTAATTCATCTTTCTTATGAAGATAATATTAAGCAGTTTGAAATAAATTATATAAAAGAAGTTCATCTCAATGACGAACTGATAGTAAAATTTGATAAACGTGATAATCAATACTTTATTGAAGGATATTGCAATAATGAATTAGCAGTTAGAAGCTTTTTGGAAGTCGAAAAGAACTAATTGCTTTTTATAATAAAAAAATTCCCTGATTGGGAATTATTTATCTTTTTTTTCTAAACGTTTATTGAAACGCTCAACACGACCAGCAGCTTGAATAAATTTTTGTTGCCCCGTATAGAAAGGATGACATTTTGCACAGGTATCAACGCGCATTTCTTTTAAAACTGAACCAGTTTCAAAAGTGTTACCGCAAGATGTGCAAACAACAGTTATTTTGTTGTATTTTGGGTGAATTCCTTTTTTCATAGTTTTACTCCTTCCGCCATAGTTTATGTCAACTATAGTAAGTTTCCTGATATATTATATTATAAATAATCATAAAAGTCAAGATAAATTATGTTTGATTGCAAATTCACAATTTCACGATTTATTATTTCTTTAGTGGGCTGTAATATTTTTTTATTGGGGATAAAGTTATAAAAAAACTTTATAAAATGAATATAATATTGTATAATATATACGAGAAAATAAGTTAAGGAGATAGCTCATGGATTTACAATTAAAAGATGGTTGGATAGAAGTGATTACTGGAAGTATGTACGCAGGAAAAACAGAAGAACTACTACGAAGAATTAGGCGCATAGAATACGCAAAAAGAAGTGTCATAGTTTTCAAACCGAAAATTGATGATCGCTATAGTAGTTGCGAGGTAGTTTCTCACAATAACGGAAGAACAAAGTCTGTCAATGTGAATAAATCAGATGATATATTACAGTACTTAGTAGAACCTTTTCCATATGCAATTGCAATTGATGAAGTGCAGTTTCTTGATGATAAAATTATTGGTGTTTGTGAGCGGTTTGCAAACAAAGGGGTACGAGTGATTGTTGCTGGATTAGACCGTAACTTTCGTGGAGAACCATTTGGAGTAATGCCAGAGTTACTAGCACGGGCTGAATATGTAACTAAATTAGCTGCTATTTGTAGTGTTTGTGGAGCACCTGCTACAAGAACACAGCGACTAATTAATGGAGTACCTGCAAATTATAGCGATCCAATTATTCTAGTTGGGGCAAAAGAGCAATATGAAGCGCGTTGCCGACACTGCCATGCGGTACCAGGAAAAAGTGATGAGTAAAAATGATGAATACTATATGAAGCAGGCAATCTTAGAAGCAAAAAAAGCTTTTGATAAAGGGGAGGTTCCCGTTGGTGCAATTATTGTCTTTCAAGATAGAATTATTGCACGAGGGCACAACCTTCGAGAAACAAAAAAAAGTGTTTTAGGGCATGCAGAAATCAATGCCATTGATAAAGCAACAAAAAAGTTAAAACAAAAGTTTCTTGATGACTGCTTGATGTATGTAACGTTAGAGCCTTGTTTGATGTGTGCTGGAGCAATTCAAGCAGCAAGAGTAAAAAAAGTAATTTATAGTGCAAAAGAACCTAAGTTTGGCTGCTTAGAAAGTCAGGGAAATGTTTATCAAATATTTAAGGGAAACCATGATGTACAGGTAATCGGGGGATTGTTGGAAGAAGTTACATCGAAGATGATGAAAGATTTTTTTAAGACAATAAGAGAAAACAAGCTATGATATTACCTTGCCAAAAGCTAACATGAATGGTATAATTCAAGGGTAATAATCTCGCTTTAAGTACCCATATTCAATACTAAGCAGTGAATCAGGTCAGGTCGTGATTGAAGCAGCCTTAAGCTTAACTTAGTATGTGAGTGTGGGTACTTAAGGTGAGATTGATTAGGAAAGTGAAGCTCTTGTTGATAAGAGCTTTTTGTTTTGGGGAGAAAAATATGTTTAAAATTGGCAATGTTGAAGTAAAAAATTCAATTGTTTTAGCACCATTAGCAGGATATACCAATCAAGCATATCGAAAGATAATAAAAGAATTTGGTGTGGGATTGGTTTACACAGAAATGATAAGTGCTAAAGGGCTTATTTATGACAATGATAAAACCTGGGATTTAACGGAAATAGCAGATAATGAACACCCAATTGCTGTCCAATTATTTGGAGGCAATGCTGAAGATTTAGTGAAAGCAGCAATCATGATAGATCAAAAAACCAAAGCTGATGTGATTGACATCAATATGGGATGTCCAGTTAAAAAGGTAATCAAGGCTGAGTCTGGTGTAAAAATGATGCTTGATATCAAAAAGGCATATGATATTATTAGTCAAGTAGTACAAGCGGTAAAAAAGCCAGTCAGTATAAAAATGCGGGCAGGATGGGATCATCAAAATATCAATTGCTCTGAATTTGCGAAAGCAATGGAGCAGGCTGGAGTGGCATTCATTACTATCCACGGTAGGACAAAAACTGATTTATATGGAGGGCAGGTCAACTTAGATTATATTAAAATGGTGAAAGAAAGCGTAAAAATCCCTGTCATTGGAAATGGTGATATAAAATCAGTTAAAGATGCGGTGAAAATGTTTGAATACACGAAGGTTGATGGAATAATGGTAGGTCGTGGAACGTTTGGTAATCCTTGGTTAATGCGTGACTTGGTAGATTATTTTTCTGATAAAACAACAGATGCCCCGCCAACTAAAAAAGAAAAAGTAGCGATGATAAGGCGACATTTTCAAGAGCTATTGCAGATAAAGGCTGAAAAAATTGCAGTATTGGAAATGCGTACATTAGCAGCTTGGTATGTAAAAGGCTTTAGTTATGCCAAAGAATTCAAGCAAAGATTGATTCATATAAAAACAAAGGCAGAAATGATTTTTTTAATAGATGAGTTAGAAAAGAGTGTAAACGAGGAATAATATTATGAGAACAAAATCAATGCATGTTCAAGACAATGTATTATATATGGGAGAATACAGTTTAGTCGATTTAGCAAAAGAGTATGGGACTCCCTTATATGTGTATGATGAAGTAGGAATTAATGATAAAATCGAGAAATTTAAAAATAATTTTTATAGTGATAAATTTGAATGCGAAGTAGTCTATGCTTCTAAAGCGTTTATTGCTCCATATATGTGTAAAATCCTTACACAGAACAACTTTAGTATTGATTCTGTTAGTGAAGGCGATATGTATTTAATTAAAAAAAGTGGTTTTCCAATGAATAAGGTTGTTGCTCATGGCAATAATAAGCTGATGAGTGAATTAATCATGGCATTGGATTATGGAGTGGAATACTTAGTTGTTGACAACCTTACAGAGTTATTAAAACTCGAATATTTGGCTAGTCGTAAACAAAAACATCTAAAAACATTAATTAGAATAAATCCAGGAATTGAAGCACACACCCATGCATATATTGAAACATCACTATTAAGTTCAAAGTTTGGAGAATCAATTCATGCAACGGATATTTTAGAACAGATGATTGCTGTTTATCGTAACTCTAAATACTTATCATTAGATGGTTTTCATGCTCATATAGGTTCACAAATCAATAATCCAAACAGCTTTCTTTCAGAAGTAAAAACAATGTGTCAGTTTATGCGTGATTTTTCGGAAAAAACGGGATTTTCTTTTCGCACACTAGATATCGGTGGCGGCTTTGCCATTAAGTATCTAGATGATGATGTTGAGATAGATTTACCAACGATGTTGCAATTAATTGTGAAGGCAGTAGAAGAAGAAAATGAAAAATCACCAACGATGAAAATTGAAAAATTGATGATAGAACCTGGCAGGTCACTAGTTGGCGATTCAGGAGTTACTTTATATACTTGTGGTAGTAAAAAAACAACATTTAGTGGTAAAAAATATATATTTATTGATGGAGGAATGGCGGATAATATTCGCCCAGCCTTATATCAAGCAAAATATACTGTTGATATTGTGAATCAAGTGACCTCACCGATAAAAGAAAAATATGACGTTGTTGGTAAATGTTGCGAAAGTGGTGACATTATTGTAACAGATGCTATGATTGGAGAAATTCATAAAGGCGATATTATGGTTGTTTATTCTACTGGAGCCTATTGTTACTCTATGTCAATGAATTATAATAGTTTGGCTAGAGGAGCTGTTATTTTTGTTAATGGAAATAAAGTTACAACAGCGATAAGAAAGCAAAGTTTTGAACACATGTTTGAAACGTGTGTTTATGAGGAGAAAGATATGAAGATATTTGATATTCACAGTGATATGTTGTACGATTTAAATAAACAAAGTTTGTTAGGGAATCACACAAGATTTAAAGATTATCATGTACCACAATTACAAAATAGTTGTATTAAAGGTGCAGTTTGGACCATGTATTCTCCAGATGATTTCAATTTATTAAAAGCAGTGAAACGGGCAATCAGTAAAATAGACTTACAGGAACTACCTGGCTTTGAAGTAATTTTAGGACTGGAAGGCTTACGCAACTTGGAAAAAGTAGAGGATATCAACAAACTATACAAATTAGGTTTTAGACATGCGATGTTAACATGGAATGAAGAAAATAAATATGCGACTGGTGTTGCTGGTGATGCTAATCGTGGGTTAACTGAAGAAGGAACGCTATTAATTAAACGCATGGAAGAGTTGGGAATGATTATTGATTTAGCGCATTTAAACGAAAAAAGTTTTTATGATGTGTTAAAAATTGCAAGTAAAAACATTATTTATTCCCATGGATGTGTGAAAGATATTTGTAATCATCGCCGCAATGTGACGGATGAACAAATGATTGCTCTAAAAGCGGTTGATGGACTACTTGGTTTAACGTTAGCAAAGAACTTTGTTAGTCCGATAGAAGAAGAAAAAGACCTAGAGCATTTCTTGAATCATCTTGATAAAGCAGTAGATGTAATGGGAATTGATCATGTTTGCTTTGGTTTTGATTTTATGGATTATTTATCAGAATTTCCTAACGATAATATTATCGATGTACCAAATGCTACAAAAGCATATCGTATTATCGAAGGTATGCGTAAAAACGGATATTCAGAAGAAGAAATAGAAAAAATCTGTTGGAGTAACTTCTATCACCGATATCAAGATAAAATTGTTTTAAAGGGAGAAAAGAAATGATAAAAAACAAAACGGAAGGCTTAGAAAATTTAATTAAAAAGGCACTTGAAGATGAAGTTTTCCCAGGAGCAAACTATTGTTTGGTCACAGACAAGGAAGAACTATATGGAAGCTTTGGGAAAAAAGCAATTTATCCTGAAGTAGAAGAAAACGATATTGATACTTTATATGATATGGCTTCCTGTAGTAAGGTGATTAGTACGACTACTTCCATTATGATGTTATTAGAACAAGGCAAATTAAGACTTTATGATTCTGTTAAGAAATATCTTCCGCGATTTCGCTATGACAAGATAACAATATGGGATTTGTTGACACATTCATCGGGATTGCCTTCTGATATTATTCGTGCTGCCCGACTTCAAAGCCGTGAAGAAGCACTGGATAAGATTTTTGACTCATTGTTGATATATGAGAAAAATGCAAAGATTGTATATTCCGATTTAGGATTTATTTTACTAGGATTGGTAGTTGAGGCAATCAGTGGAATGGGTCTTGATGAATTCGCTCAAAAAAATATATTTGAACCTTTAGAAATGGCATCAACTGGATATAACCCCGAAGATCATCAAAGGTGTGCGCCAACAGAAGAACGTAAAGATAATGTCTTTAATGGTGTGCTACGAGGCAAAGTACATGATGAGAAAGCTTATATTCTTGGTGGTGTAGCAGGGCATGCAGGATTGTTTTCGTGCGTCAAAGATTTAAATCATTTTATTAAAATGATTTTAAATGATGGTGTTTATAAAGGTAAACAAATTTTAAGTAAAGCAACAATCGACTTGCTATTTACACCACAAGTTGCCATTAAAAATGGAATATCTTTAGATGATGATACAAGAGGATTAGGCTGGATTGTAAGAGGAACAGTATGCTCTGCTGGTGATTTAGTAAGTCCTCAAACAATTCTTCACACTGGTTTTACAGGAACAAACATTTTTATTGATCGCATCAATCGAGTAGGTTTTTCAATGTTATCTAACCGAGTTCATCCAACACGAGAAAATGTGAAAATCATACCGTTTAGAGGCATGCTTGGTAATTATATAATAGCTAATTTTGGAGGAAGAAATAATGGAAATTAAAAACTTTAATCAGAAAATGGTAAATGAAGTAGTAAAACTATGGAATGAAAGTGTTGTCCCTTATTCTATATTTGCAGAATTTACGAATGAAAGCTTTACTGAAAAATTTTTAAATAATCCTTTTTATGATAATGATGGTAGCTGTGTCGTTGTTGAAAACAATAAGATTATTGCTTTTGGTAATGCGACTTATAATAACAATGGACTAGAACCGGAAAAAACACCAGGTTATATTACTTGTGTTGCTGTCGATAAAGATCATTGGCGCCAAGGAATTGGCAGTCAGGTTTTACTGCATCTAGAAGCTTTTTTAAAGAGCAAAGGCAAGACATTCATTCGCACGTTCTTTGCCAATCCAATTAATTTAAAGTGGTATGTTCCGGGTTACTACAAACATGAGCATGCTGGTGCACCAGCAGTAGAAATCAATAGTCCATTTTATTTTTTATTGATGGCAAATGGCTATAATATCAATGGACAACAAGATGCATATCATATCGATTTAACAAAATTTAAAATGCCGCAAAAAGTACTAGATAAAATTGCTGAAAATGAAAAAGATGGCTATACAATCACTATTTATGATGCAAAAAAACATTACGGATTTAATGAATTGTTTGATGCGTTGGGTAGTGAAGGTTGGCGTCAAGCGATCAATAATAATCTTGCGAAAGAAAAACCATTACCGATTTTGATTGTACAAAAAGATGGTGAGATTTTAGGATTCACTGGGCCAATCAACAATGAACCAAGTGGTAGAGCATATTTAGCAGGTGTAGCAATTCACCCAAAAGCTCAAGCTCGGGGATTAGGAAAGACAATGTTTTGCTCGCTATGCCAAAAGTCAAAAGAAAATGGGTCTACATTTATGACTTTATTTACAGGCTCTGATAATAAAGCAAGAAACATATATTTATATGCTGGTTTAAGAGTTGCTCGCTCCTTTGCAATTATGAGAAAGGAACTGATTTAATATGGCAAAAACATTTATGGCTATAGGAGGTCATATTGGTGATATGGAGTTAACAGCGGGATGCGTTTTGGCTCACCAAGCTGTTCATGGGGATAACATTGTCACTGTTGCTTTAACTGCTGGTGAAAGAGGAAATCCCAAGAATATGAGTCAAGCGGATTACCGTGTCCAAAAAGTGAAAGAAGCGCATGAATTTGCACAAATGCTAAACGGAGAAGCTGTTGTTTTAGATTATCCTGATGGAGAACTTCCCGATAATGAAGAAGTAAGATGGCAAGTAGCAGCGTTAATTAGAAAATATCGTCCCAATGTTATTTTTACTCATTGGGAAAAAAGTATGCATAAAGATCATGCAAACACCAATAAAATTGTAATAGATGCTTCTTTTTGGGCAGGAATTGATGTTGGTGATAAATTAGAAGGTTCGCCCTGTTGGGCACCAGTTTATTTTTGTGAGAATTGGGAAGATAGAGAGGATTTTGATCCTTATATTATCGTTGATTGTAGCGATGGCTATGATTTGTGGTGCAAAGCAATTAGCAAACACTGGTTTATTATGAATAGCCCTTCCTTTAGATATTATGATTATTATACTCATTTAACATATGTTCGGGGAGCATTAGGTAAATATCAACATGCACAGTGTTTTAATGTTAAAGGATATCAAAAATTCACTAAGGTTAGTTTTTAATATATGAAGTATAAACCAAACAAATTAAAGCCTAACGATAAGATAGGTTTGGTTTGCCCAGCATTTAAAAATCCAGATTTATCATCAACAAAAAGAGCGGTCGAATATCTGAAAAGCAAAGGTTATCAAATAAAAGTAGGAGAAACATGTTATGCAAGTGAAGGCTATCTAGCAGGTAGTGATCAGTTGCGTGCCAAAGACCTTGAAAAAATGTTTCTTGATGATGAAGTAAAGGCCATAATTTGTATGCGTGGTGGGTATGGTGCTAGTCGAATGGTCGATTTAATAGATTACGATATCATAAAAGCTCACCCTAAACTATTTGTTGGATATAGTGATATCACTGTTTTACTAAATGCTATTTACCATAAAGCGAAAGTACCAACCATTCATGGAATGGTAGGGTTTGCTTTTGGAACAGAAAAGTTTGTTGGAGCCAGTGAAGATGATTTTTGGGAATTAATGACGAAAGATCAAAAAAACCGCATCTTGAAAGATCCTTTCAATAACGCAAAAACATTGATTGGAGGATCTTGTTGTGGAGAACTTGTTGGTGGTAATTTAAGTTTGTTAGCAACGATGATAGCAAGTGATTATGGGGCTGATTTTACAGACAAAATTCTTTTTATCGAAGAAGTGGAAGAAGAACCTTATAAACTTGACCGATATTTTTCTGTGCTACGCCTTTCGGGAAAACTTGAAAAGGTGAAAGGATTTATTTTTGGCTATTTCACAGAATGTGAACCTACTGAAAAAAGAAAAGGAACACAAACATATATAGATTTAATTAAGGAATATTTTGCTCATTATCAAAAACCAATGATCTATGATTTTCCTTCAGGACATTCCTACCCGTTTATCAATCTCCCTATTGGAATTGAAGTAAGACTTGATGCTGATGAGAAAAGCATAACAATATTGGAAGAACTTTATCAAAAATAAATAATAAAGGAAAAGGAGAACGCATGCAAAAAGCACTTAAGAGATTTACATTACCAGGACATGTTACTTATTATGGAGCAACAAAAAAAGTTATGGTACCAACTAATTATCAAGAAAAAGATGAGGAATTACGGGGAGTATGGTTTTCTACTGTTGGTAACATCGATATTCCCAAAATGACAGATCCTGATGAAATCAAACAGTATTTGTTAGGAGTTATTAATAAAGTTAAAGAATACAACATGAATACTGTTGTCTTTCAAGTTAGACCGATGAATGATGCTTTTTACCCATCAAAACTAAATCCGTGGAGTCGCTATATTACGGGTGTCGAAGGAAAAAATCCTGGATTTGATGTGTTTGGCTTTTTTGTTGAAGAGGCAAAGAAAGCAGGAATCACAACACATGCTTGGATTAATCCTTATCGTGTAACGGGACAAAAACTAGATGAATTACAGATGACAAAACTTGAATTTGTTAAAACACTTGATAAAAAGAACTTTGCTCGTCGCCACCCTGAATGTGTAATTCAAACATCGCAATCCAAATTGATTCTCGATCCAGCTAGTCAGAGGGTTAGAAAATTTGTGACAGATACTGTTTTAGAAATTGCACAAAATTATGATATCAAAGCGGTTCACATTGATGACTATTTTTATCCTTATGAACCGATTGCTGATGAAGATGAAGAACAAAAATTTAAAGCCAGCAAATTTGATAAATTATCTGACTTCAGAAGAAACAATGTCGATAAACTAATCAAAATGATTTCTCAAAAACTAAAGAAACTCGATAAAAAGGTTGAGTTTGGGATTAGTCCTTTTGGAATTTATCGAACTAATTCGAAGTTTTTTGAAGAAGGCGAAGTTGATGAAGCTTCTTGGGACAAAGGATCTAACAATCATAAAGGCTGTTATAGCTGCTATAAAGGGTTATATGCCGATGTATATTTATGGATGAAAAAGAAATGGATTGACTATGTAACACCACAAAACTATTTTGATTTTAGTAATACTAAGATTGATGAAAATGGTGTGGAGACATGTCGCGTTCGTTATGCCGACTTAGCGAAATGGTGGAGTTGGGCTTCGAAAAAGACAGGAATAAAGCTATATATGGGACAAGGATTCTACCGATATTCTGATGAAGGCGATTGGTCTAATCCTGAAGAAATCATCAATCAATTAAAATTTAATCAACTGTTTCCTAACGTGAAAGGAACAATGTTTTTCACATACAAAAATTTTGTTGAAGAAAAATATAAATCAGCAATGAAAGCTCGAGAATTATTGAAGGAGCTTTGGACAAAACCTGCAAAAGAGGTATAAAATAAGTAGCACTTTTTGGTGCTACTTTTTATATAGGAATTAATCGCTTGATAATATCTTGTTCAACTCGCTTTTATTATTGATAGAAGGCAATTTTTTTAAAACAAAAATAAAAACCTAAAATAATTTAAAAATTGACCTTGAAAAAAACTCGTTTTTATAGTATAATTGTAGAAACTATTATATGGTTAATTTTTTCTGTTTTTGATTCAAAAAAATATAATTAGGAGAAAGCTATGTATAAGATATACCCTAACGTCAAGAAAATTTCCCTGGGACAAGGAGAGTTTCTTGTAAAAGAAAAATTGACTGTTTTTTTTCGGGATGAAAAAGAAAACGTTTTTACGATAACAAAAGAGTTTATTGATGAAAAAAGGAAGGTTTCAGAAATAGAAGCAGATATCATTTTTATAAAAGATGATAGTCTGAGTGAAGAAGCTTACAAACTTGAAATCGAAGAAAAGATTTACATTTATTATCAAACAAGAAGGGGAGCGCTTTTTGCTCTACAAACATTAAAGCAAATTATTATACAGGGGAAAACAAAGATTGATTATTTACAAATATTTGATGAGCCAGACATAAAAATCCGTGGATATATGCTGGATATTAGTCGTGATAAAGTCCCAAAGATTACGACTATTAAATCAATAATTGCAAGAATGGCTGAATTAAAGATGAATCATTTTGAACTATATGTTGAGGGATTCTCTTTTGGATATCAGAGTTTTCGCCAATTTTTAGAAGAAGATGGATACATAAGTGTCGAAGAATATCAAGAACTTGAAGATTATGCAAATGCTTTAGGAATTGATATGGTGCCTAATCAAAATGGATTTGGGCATATGGCAAAATGGTTAGCAACGGAGGAGTTTAAAGATTTGGCTGAATGCCCAGAAGGAATTTTTTTGTGGGGAAGAAATCGTAAACCAAGTACATTAAATCCACTTGATCCGCGTTCATTTGAGCTAATTACTAAAATGTATTTAGACATGCTACCATATGCTAAGTCTTCTTATTTTAACATGAACTTTGATGAGCCTTTTGAATTAGGAAAAGGAAAATCAAAAGAAGAATGTGAGAAAAAGGGAATAGGCAATGTTTATATTGATTATGTTCTTAAGGCATATGAAATGATAAAACAATATCAAAAGACGCCATTGATTTGGGGTGATGTGTTAATTAAGCATCCTGATCTATTGTATCGTTTACCAAAAGATATGATTTTTATCGATTGGGGATATGATGCAACGCATCCATTTGATAAAAACTTAAGGCTTTTAAAAGAACTTGGTATTAAGTTTATGGCAGCTCCAGGAACAACTAGTTGGTCTAGTTTTTCATCTCGTAATCGTGATTGGTCAGAAAACATCACCAATGCTTGTCTTGCGGTTAAAAAGCATGGTGGTGAAGGTGTTATCCTGACCGATTGGGGAGATTTTGGTCATTTACAATTTTTACCAATTTCTTATCCTGGTTTGGTTTATATGGGACTTTACTCATGGCGAATGAGAGAAGGCACATACTTAAATCTAAAAGAGTATTTAAATCATGAAATCTTTTTAGACAACGCTGAAATTATGGGAGAATGTTTATTGGACTTGGGTAATTATTACCGGTTTGAAAATGATTATCGGGGTAATGGAACGCCAACATTCTACAATTTCATGTGGGGTAGTTTGGCTAATAGCGAAGAGGATAAAATTAATTATTATATTAACCGAGTAAAAACAACATTTTTAAGCGAGAAAAAGTTTCATTTAATGCAGAAGTTTTTGGATTTTAAGGAATATGAACTTGAACTGACAGAACTGACATGTAGTGATGCGGATTTGGTGAAAGCAGAAATAAAACAAGCAATTCGTTTTATCCGGATGGCACAAAAAGTTAATATTGGTTTAAATAAGAAAATTAATATTGATCTTCGAAAAAAATACTTATCAGAAGTAATTGCTTCAAAAAATAATTTTATTGATGAACAAAAAAGACTTTGGCATACTAGAAATAAATCGGGGGGATTCAAGGATAGCATATTCCTTGTAACAGAGTTTATCGACTTTGCTGAAAGCATGTTAGAATTTTTAAATAAAAGAGGTGAAGATTATGAAATCTAAAGTGAAATACAACCCCGAGGTTACGAAAAAACTATTTATTTGGTTAATATTATTAGCTGTTGTTGCTTTGTTGGGCGGATCAATCGTTAAAAGTTATGATGCAAATCATAAGTCATCTAATTCAAAAACATTAGAGGTCGAAATACCATCTGGAAGTTATGAAAATTATCTTAAAGTAAAAGCAGGAATCAATCCTAATCGTCTAGAAGAATTCGATTTAGCTGATTATTGGCAGTATCTAAACTTTCCTGAAGATAAGACGATATATGTTGATGGTAACACAGCGAAAGCTAGTGAAGAAGCAACTGATTTTGCTGCTAACTATTTAGTGGATGGGAAAAAGGGCTACTACACGGGGGAAAACGGAACAGCAACATGGGATGTAAAAAGTGTTCCTGAAGCTGGACTTTACAACGTACTTATCCATTACTACATGCCTCAAGGTGGTGGTAGTAATGCGGAAAGACTGATTAAAATTAATGATGAAATATTGTTTAATGATTTAAACAATATTACTTTCTATCGTGTTTGGGCAGATAAAGAACCAATTTCTCAAGATATTACTGGTAATGATTTAAAGCCAACGCAAGTAGAAGTTTTTTCAGAGAGAACGAATTATTTACGTGATGAAACAGGATATGTAGCGGAACCATTTATGATATATTTCAAGGCTGGAGATAATACAATTTCGTTCACATCATTGCGAGAAAATTTAGTTATCTTTGGATTTGAAATTGTTTCAGTAAAAAATAGTTTATCTTATGCAGAATACCTTGAAGAAAACCAAGATACAGCAATAGTAAGCGGTCATATCGAAAAGATAGAAGCTGAAACTGCTTTTGAAAGATCTTCTCCAACGCTATATGCAGCTAGCGACAGAACGAGCCCATTAAATACTCCTTCTGATCCAGTTAAAACAAAATATAATTCTATTGGTGGTTCGAAATGGTCAACTCCAGGAGATTGGATTTCTTGGAAGATTGTTGCTCCAGAAGCTGGTTTCTATAACATTTCTTTTAGAGCAAAACAAAACTTATCGCGTGGTTTGTTCTCAACAAGAAGAGTTTATATTAATGGTATAGTCCCTTTTAAAGAAGCAAACAATGCTCGTTTCTATTACAGTAGTGATTGGGAAATCATTACTATTGGAAGCGAAGAAGAAAATTATTTGTTCTACCTTGAAGAAGGAGAAAATGTAATTACGTTAGAAGCGACTTTGGGAGATTATGGAGATCCAATCAGTAAAGTTCAACAAGTAATCGATGATTTAAGTGAACTTTACTTAAAGATAATTTCTATTACTACGGCAAATCCAGATGAATATCAAGAGTATAACCTATATGGTGATAATGCTCGTATTTCAACAGATAAAAAGGGCCGTACAATGGAAAAAATATTTGCTGATAGTGCGGTTGTTTTAAATGAAGTTTCTGAATACATTACTAGTCTTACTGGTGAAAAAAGTAGTATTAACAATACGCTTGATAAAACGGTATTACAAATAGGTGGTGAAATTATAAGAAATGGTAAAACTTCTGATTTGGGAGGTTTTGCTACAAAGCCATGGAATGTGACGAAGGATTTAACAGAATTTAAGAGTAACTTATCAGCGTTAGGAACTTGGATTTTAGATATTAAAGAACAATCACTGATGATTGAATGTTTATGGGTTCATTCGCAAGATGAAGAATTACCAAACGCAAACGCTGACTTCTTTACACAAACTTGGTTCCAAATAAAAGCATTTTTCTTATCATTCTTCTTTGATTATGAATCAATCGGTGTTACAAGCACTGAAGGATTTGAAAAAGAAATAGAAGTATGGTATTTAACAAGCGAATCAACAGGACGTGAACAAGTAAATGCTGTTAAGAACTTAATCGATACAACGTTTATACCAGATAGTGGCATTAATATCGTGCTAAAAATTTTAGCACCAGGAGTACTATTACCAGCAACACTGGCAGGAACAGGACCTGATGTTGCCATCAATGTTGGTGGTGGATTGCCAGTAAATTACGCCTTGCGTGGGGCAATTTATGATATTAGTCAACAAAAAGATTTCCATGAAGTGACAGGAATTTGTACAGCAGACAATGCTGCTAAGGGTTATTGTACACAAAATAATGGAAATTATACGGATGATGATTTTGTGAAATTTGATTATCCAGAAAATGCAAGATTCCAATATAGTTCAATGATTCCATATGAACTAGAGGGTGGATATTATGCCTTACCTAATACATCATCGTTTTTGGTAATGTTCTACCGAACTGATATTTTTGAAGAAAATGGTTGGTCAGTGCCAAAGACATGGGAAGATGTAAAATTATTGGTAACAGAATTACAAGTATCCAATTTAGATTTCTATTTACCATTTGAAGATGCTGGATCTATTATCTATGCGACACTGTTATACCAAATGGGAGGTCAGTTTTATCGTAATGATGATCGAGAATCTGATTTTGATTCCGAAGTAGGTATGATTGCCTTTGAAAACTGGTGTAGTTACTTTACTGATTATAGTTTCTTATTAGCAGCCAACTTTACCAATCGATTTAGAACTGGTGAAATGCCAATCGGTATTGCTTCTTATGAATTATTTAATACTTTAACCGTATTTGCTCCAGATATTATGGGTAAATGGACGTTTGCTCCACTTCCAGGAACATACCGTGCAGATGGTACATTTAACAATAGCGGCGTTACTAGTGGTACTGCGGTCGTTATTATGGAACAATCTGATGATAAGGATTCATCATGGAAGTTCTTGAAATGGTGGACATCTACAGAAACACAATACAATTATGCACGCGAACTTGAATCTATTTTAGGTGCTGCTGCACGTCATAATACTGCTAACATCGAGGCATTTAAATTATTGCCTTGGTCAAAAACAGAAAGAGAAATTTTACTATCACAATGGGAAATAACAGTTGGTGTTCCGGAAATTGCTGGTGGTTACTATGTAGGACGTAATTTAGAAAATGCAATTCGTGCAGTCATTAATAATGATGCTAATCCACGAGAAACATTTAGTGATTATATCGTATTAATTAATAGTGAGATTACCAGAAAACGTAAAGAATTCGGATTACCGGTAGATTAGGATTGGAGTGTCGTTATGGAAAAAGATACAAGACAAGAAAATAAACCAAGCTTTTCAAAACGTTTCTCAGAGTGGAGAGAAAAAAGAAGATTAAAAATGGATCTTTGGAGTAGAAAGAAACCTTTTAGAAGAAAGATGTATTTAAATAGAGAACTTTATGTTATGATGTTCCCTTATCTTCTACTTTTTGCAACATTTACAGTAATACCTGTTGCAATGAGTTTAGGGTTAAGCTTTACAGATTTTAACTTATTGGAATGGCCACCAGGATGGGTAGGATGGGAAAATTATCTTAACCTTTTCCTTGAAGACCCAATCTTTGTAACAGCTTTAAAAAATACGTTAATCATTGCGGTTATCGTAGGTCCAGGCGGATACTTATTATCATTTGTGTTTGCTTGGCTGATCAATGAGCTTCCTCGTTACTTGCGAGCAGTAGTAACATTTGTATTCTATGCTCCAGCGTTGACAGGTGCAATTTCAATTTGGCGTTTGATATTTTTTAGTGATTATTATGGATGGGCAAATTCATTATTGATGAAATTGCAAATTATTCGTGAGCCAATTACATGGTTAAAAGATCCACAGTATATTTTACCAATTGTTATTCTAGTACAATTATGGATGAGTCTAGGTGTTAACTTCCTAGCTATCATTGGTGGTTTGAAAACAGTAAACAGGGAATTATATGAGGCTGGAGCAATTGACGGAGTTAAAAACAGGTGGCAAGAATTGTGGTTTATTACCTTACCTTCCATTAAAGATCAATTGTTATTTAGTGCTGTCATTCAGATTGCTAACACCTTAGGTGTTGGTGCTGTTACAACAGCTCTATGTGGATTCCCTTCGGTGCAATATGCTGGTCATACAATAGTAAATCATCTGTCCGATTATACGAGTACCCGGTTTGAGTTAGGATATGCCTCAGCGATTGCGACGTTGCTGTTCTTAGCTTCAATCGGATTGAATAGTCTAATTAGGAAGATGATTAGAAAGGTGGGTTCATAATATGGCGAAAACAAAAGAAGAACTTCTAAATGAAGAAACTTCGCAAAGAGATTTAGAAGAAATACGCGAAAAGTTAAACGCAAAAAAAGCACGCCATATTGATTCTCGACCTTTCGCAGAAATATCTTCGTTAAGAATTAAAAACAGATCAAGAATAAAGAAACGTATTAATCGATCAAAAGGTGGAGACATTGCCTTATTTGTGTTTTTAGCAGTCTGTGGTGTTTTAAGTATCTTGCCATTGATTCTAATTATTAATAATGCCTTCAAACCTCTTGATGAAATTTTTAGATTTCCACCAACGATTTTTGTTAGAAATCCAACCTTAAGCAACTTTGCTGATTTAGGGGTTGTTTTAGGAACATCACTAGTACCTTTCTCTAGATATTTATTTAATACCGTTTTAGTAACCGTTTTAGGTACATTTGGTCACGTGTTTGTTGCTTCTATGTGTGCTTACGTTCTAGCAAAATATCGTGTTCCTGGATCGCTATTTATCAATGGATTAATTATTTATTCATTAATGTTCCCTGGTAGTGTAACCGCAACACCACATTATATTATCTTAAACAGTTTAGGATTAATTGATACATATTGGTCAATCATCTTGCCAGTCATGGCTGGCTCGTTAGGATTATATTTGATGCGACAATTTATGGTAGGTGTACCTATGGAATATGTTGAATCAGCAAAACTTGATGGTGCTAGCGATTTAAGAATTTATTGGTCAATCGTTATGCCAATTGTAAAACCGGCATGGGTAACACTAATCATCCTTGACTTTCAAGGGTTGTGGAGCACCTATGGTTCAACAACAATTTATCGTGAAGACTATAAAATGTTAAGTTATGCTATTAATCAGATTGCCACAGCTGGTGTCGCTCGTACTGGTACTTTAAATGCCGTAGCCTTAATTATGATAACTGTTCCAATTGCTGTCTTTATATTCTCACAAAGCAATGTAATGGATACAATGGCTCAATCAGGTATGAAGTAGGAGGTGTGATAATGAGAAAACTAATAAAAATTCTTCTTATTGTTGTCGCTTTTGCTTGTGGAATAACTTCAGCTAGTGTAAAAGCAGCAACAGGTTATATTTATTCTCACAATGGACAAATCATTCACTCTTCGGTAGGATTTTCTGCTACTAGCGATGGTATTTACAATGTAATTAGTTCTGCTTGGGGCGGTCAAATCGCAGCAACAGAATTTACAAGCCCAGAAGATTTATTTATCTATACAGAAACGAGTGAAGAAGATGGTAATGTTGTCACTCAAGATAAAATATATGTTGTTGATTCAGTCTCAAATAAATTATTCGTTTTTGATGAAAACATGAATTATCTTGAAACCATTACTCGCTTTGAAGTAGTCCCTGACAACTTCACAAATGCACAACTATTAGCGATGAGAACGAAAAAAATTGTTTCAAGTGCTGCCTCAAGTGTGTTGTTTGCTGAAGGAATGTATCCGTTTGCCACGTTAAGAGCTGTTCAAGAAACGCCTTATGAAGAACGAACAGATGCACAAAAGTTTTATATTGAACCATTAAAATTATCTGGTGTTTATCGTTCAACAAGATATCTTCGCGATGCTAACAATGTCATTATTGAAGGTGAATATGAAGATTTAATCTACTTGTGCGACAACGGAAACAGTCAAATAGTAATCGTTGATGCGAAAACATATCAGGTTGTACAAATTGTTAGTTCTCCAACCGATGTTACATTTGAAGGAAAAACATTTGCTCCTAGCAAAATTGTAACAGATAGTGCAGGAAGAATGTATGTTATTTCTGATGGCATCTATGAAGGTATTATGTTAATGAGTAACCGCGGTATCTTTATGAGATTCGTTGGTGTTAACTATACAACATTGACATTTTGGGAAGCTCTTTGGCGAAACCTAGCAACAGAAACACAACGTCAACAAATGAGTTCAATTTTACAAACAGAATTTAAAAACTTTACAATTGATAGCCAAGGTTTCATCTATACGGTATCAAGGGCATCAACCAATCCCGATACAGGTGTTAGCGATGACACAGCAATGATTAAACGAATTAACCAAGCGGGAAATGATGTATTAACAAGAAATGGTTATGCTGTTCCAAAAGGGGACTTGATTACCATTTTAAGTGGTGCAAATGCTGGTGGATCACAATTTTCAGCAATCGCTGTCAATGAATATGGTGTTTACACCGTTGCTGATTCGCGAAATGGTCGTTTATTCACTTATGATAATGAAGGAAACTTACTTTATATATCAGCAGGTAGCGGCGAAGAAATTAGCGATTTAAAAAATCCAGTAGCAGTTCGCTATCAAGGCGAAAATGTGATTGTTCTCGATAAAAATAATAAAACAGTCGTACGTTATCAACCAACTGAGATTGCGAAAATTATCAATAAAGCGGTTAAACACCACTTTGAAGGTGATTTGGAATCATCATCAGAGCAATGGGCTAACGTGATTACTGAGAATCCAAATTATGAATATGCTTATGTTGGTATTGGTAAGACTTTATTAACATCAGGACGTTATCAAGAAGCTATGCTATATTTTAAAACAGGATATAGTGTTGAGTATTATTCAAAAGCATATAAGTTGTATCGTGATGAAATTATTAAAAAATATTTTCCATTTGCGATGTCAGCTGTGCTAGGTTTAATAGTAATTGGGGTGGGTATTAAAACATACAAAAAGATTCGAAACAGAAAACCAGATGCAATGGGTAAAGGTGAAGAATATGAATGAGAACGTAATGAAAGAAAAAGTTAGTGTATGGCAAAGTATTAAAAAATTCTTGAAGTTTTTTAAAGAAGAATTTATTACTTACCCATTATATATTATGTTCCACCCACTAAAAGGCTTTGACTATTTCAAAAGAGAAAATCGAGCACGAATGGATGTTGCTATTTGCTTTGTTGTTTTCTTGATTTTCTTAAGAATTCTAGAATTTCAATATTCAGGCTTTGTCAT
>JAQUVC010000065.1 GCA_028693535.1 Bacilli bacterium | reverse complement strand
CTTACCCTGTTCATCTTCAATGAAAAATTCACTATTTCCAACTTTTATTTCATTCATATTGCTTCTCCTTATTTATGATATTCATCTGCACCAATATCATGTTGTCCATCATTACGTAGTTCAAAGTCAAAATCGTCTATGACAATGCTCAAGCTAATACCAGCATCAATGGCTTTTGATGATGAACTAAGGTGCAAATCACGATTACCACTATCGCTGAAACCAGGGTCTGCTTCAACAAAATCTATTCCTTTTGTTTCTCCAAATCCACCAGCATTTCGATAGCCAGAAATTAGGTTATGACTAATGGTAATGGTATTAGGTTGTTTTCCCCATGGCCATAAAGAGATGGAAAATGTAAAGTTATCAACAATCATATTGTTTTGTATATAGATGTTATCCATGGTTCCAATTGCATTTTCATGATTATTAATACTAATACCACCAGAAGACCATACTTCTGCCGAACCATTATTCAAAATTGTGTTATTTATTAACCAAATATCATTTAATGAATAGGGAAGATAAGCGGTTATGCCAGAAACAACAATACCGCAGCCTAAATTATCATAAATGAAATTGTTATAAATGAAGATTTGATCTAAGGTAGAATTGCTTTGACCATAAATTACAACCCCATCCCCTAAATTATTATAAATTTTATTAGAATGGTAATGAACATTTGTAATAGTAAGGGATTGTCCTTCAACGCCACCCCAACCAATCACCATGCCATCATCGGTATTGCCATAAACTAAGTTATTATATACATTGACTTTGGTAACAGTTCCCCCATTTTCGGTATTGACACAGACACCAATATTATTATATCTACTAATATTATTATAGATTTGTACATTGGATAGGTCACCATCCCAAGAATCTACATAAAGACCCAGGCCAGTGTATTCCACTAAATTATCATAAATAAGAGCATCTTCTACCCCGCCAGCAGCATCGATAGCGATATTATCGCTATGATGGACATGATTGTTGCTAACGATGACTCGCTTGTTGAAACGCAAAGAAATATCTTCAAGACCAGAATCGGGATGCATGCAGGCAGATTCAACTTCATTTCCATTGATTAATAGGTCATCTGTATACCAAGCAAAAATACCTGGATTTTGACTATTGATGGTATGATTGTTGATGATGTTTATGTGATGGCTATCAGCTGCAAATATTGCAGAGCTGGTGGCATTGATTACTTCAAAGCCATCAATGATAATATAACTCACATCTGTAATACGAACCATACCATACCATAAACCATTATCAGGACTAGTAACAATTCCTGTGCCGTCAAGGATGACTTTTTCATTTTCGTATGCCTTAAAAGTAAGCCATGCATTCTCTGTACCCGAATTGGTGATGAATAGCTGTTGGTTGTAAGTACCTCCAAACACAATCATTGCATCTCCTGGTGCCATCATACTAATTGCTTTTTCAAATGTTTGAAACGGTTTTGTTGGTGAACCATCCCCATCATCACTACCGTTTGTAGCAACATAATAATCTGTCTTGACATCGCTCCATCTGGCAAAAAGGGAGATGGAAACATTTTTTGTCGTCGCTGGATCAACTTGTTTAGTGAGTGCTCGATCACTATACCAACCATCAAATTCATACCCATATCGATGTATTAGGGGAAGATAATCAGCAATAAATGCATCATATTGAAGTGATAAAAAAAGTTTTTCATCGCCAGGAATGTTTGTTACAACACTAAGGCTATATGCTTTTGGTTCCCAAATGGCATATAGGGTAAGATCACTATCAATTGTTTGATTGATATTAATAGCTACTCCATCTCCTATTTTATTAGTGAACCAACCCTTAAAATCATAGCCTTCTCGGTTAAGGCTAGGAACGTATTCATTGATTTTTTGTGTAGAAAGAATGTTAACTGTTTTATCATTACCATCGGGGTAGTTTGCTTTGAATGTGATTGTGTAGCTTTCAGGATTATCTTCTACCAGAACACACCCATTAGTAATGGTTGATAAGCTTAAAATAGCGATAAAAAGTACAAATTTCAAGGCGATATTCGTTCCTTTTTTCATCTGTGATTTTTTGTTGCAATTTAAATATTCATTTTTTAACATCAATGATAGCTTTTATAATATATATGTGCCTATTTCTATATATTATATTTCCTCCTATAATCAATTTGTTTTCGTGTGATTGTGGCACAATGACACGTATATTATATCATAGGATAAACTGATATTTAAATAGAAAGTAAGCTTTTTAGAAAAAGCAGTAGAATAACTCTACTGCCAAATAGGAATATTTAGGTAAGTATGATGATGCAATTATTCTTCAAAATGTTGTTTAACCTTCATTACTAGGAACATCTTTTACGGCTCTGAAGCTGAGATAACTTTGACCATCAATCTTCATTTTTGAGTGAACACCGCCATGGTAGACGATAATATACGCCCTTTGTTCATCGTTAGGATAGGTTTGAGAAGTCCAATAATAGATTACTTGAGAATACACATCCCAAAGGGGAGATTCTTTGTCTGGAGTTTTTTCGTAGACGGCAATTTGATCTTCTGCATTCCAAACACCACCAGCATTCTCACCATGTAACATCATAGAGCAAACAGCTTCTTCAACTGTTGGTAAACGCCAAATGTTTTGTACTTCATCCATTATCGTTGTTCCATCCTCAGAAAGATAACGGCATCTTTCTTGGGCCTCTACCCAAGTCATTCCTTGATCAGGCCAGCCAGGTCCACGAGGAGCCCAAATTAAGGTGACTCCATTTCCTTCAACAATTCTCATTCCATCCTGATTATCATTTAATCGATTGGAAACTTTGATTCCTAAGGGAATCGAAATAGCGAGGAAAACGAGAAGTGGGATGCCTGCAACCAATCCTTTAGCAAGGATGAGTGGTTTTGGAGCACCAAAATAATACAAGGCACCAAGAAGTAAAATGGGTATCACAATCATCAACCCAACGACAAAGAAATTAGCTCCCGAGAAGAACCAAACAGAAAAGCCAGCCAAAACGATATGTAGAATTAAACCTATGAGTTTCCACTGTAAAGCGACTTGCGCTAAGACGATAAAGATTATGGTTATCAATGAATATTGGAAAACAAGCATAAAGAGATTTTCAAAGAAAGATGTTGAGTACCAACCTTCATGAAAATTTTCAATACTACCCCAATAAGCCCATAAACTAGAAATCGCAATGGTAATACAAACGGCAATCCAACCAAGAATTTGTTTTTTATTTGTTTTCATAATATCCTCTTTTTGGTGTATCTATCTCTATTATACAAGGATGATAATTGATATACAATAGGATAAATTCATAAAAAAAGGTTCATCTCATTCTTGAGATGAACTATATTTATGATAATGGTGACCTGTACGGGGTTCGAACCCGTGAATGTAAGCTTGAGAGGCTTATGAGTTAAACCGCTTCTCCAACAGGCCATGGTACGCCCAACAGGACTTGAACCCGTAACTTTCTGGTTCGAAGCCAGACGCTCTATCCAATTGAACTATGGGCGCATATTAAAACATAAATATAGTACCATAAAAGAAGATTTTTATCAAGTTATTTCAACATAAAAATAACAGGGATATTTTTTTCCCCAACGAATAAAATGAAACGCATAATGACAAAAATCTATTGTTAATGTGGGATAAATTTGATATAATTATAGTAGTCTTTATCTATAAAGTGGTGATTAAATGGAAAAAACACGAAAAAGTAGGGAAGTCAGATTTCGGCACCGATTTTTTAATGCTTTTTTAAAAATGATATTCTGGCCTTTTGCGAGAATCTCCTATCAATATAACGCTAAAAAAAGTAATATTAAACAAAAAGGGCCTTTTTTAATTCTCGCAAATCATTCGATAGCATTAGATCCAGCTTTTATTGGATTATCTTTTAATGCTCCTATTTATTTTGTTGCAAGTGATCAAATCTTTAATTTAGGTTTTGTTACAAGGGTGTTAAAACATGTTTTCAATCCTATTTCAAAAACAAAGTCTCTTTCAGATGTTGGAACCATAAAAAAAATGAAAAAAATAATTGTTGAAGGGGGAAATGTTGCCATTCTTCCTGAAGGCAATTTAACATACACAGGTTCAACAGCCCCATTAGCTCCTAGTATTGCAAAATTAGTCAAATTTTTAAATGTTCCTGTTATATTTTACCAAACCAAAGGGTTCTATTTAAGCAATCCTCGTTGGGCTGTTACAAGAAGACATGGGAAAACGGTGGGGGGAATTAAAACCATTCTTTATCCTAAAGATTATAATGTATTAACAAATGATGAACTTTATGAGATGATCAAGAAAGAATTCTATTATAATTGTTACGATGAGCCACGACAACGATTTCGTGGCAAGAAGAAAGCAGAAGGCTTAGAAAGGCTCTTATTTATTTGTCCGAATTGTCATAAGGCTTTAACGTTAAAAGGCGAAGGGGATGACATCCGTTGTTTTAGCTGTGGATATCAAGCACACTATAATGAGTATGGATATCTTGAAGATGGTGAAGAAGAAATCTCATTATTTGTTGCAGATGTTCAAAACAAGACAAACTTAATTACCTACCTAAATCGTTTTACCAGTGAAGTCATTTTTAAAGATAAAGCAATGGCTTTTATCACCAAACAAGAGAAAAAAGAAAAACATGGAATGATTGAAGTTTGCATCACTCCTAAAGGTATGAGTTTTAAGGGGCCTAAATTGGATCTTAGCTATCAATACCAAGAAATCATCAATGTCGCTATTCAGGGTAAAAAAAAGCTTATTCTTTATTTTACAGATGGACAAACACTATTCTTGGTATTGGAAGGGCTTGCTAGTCCCTATAAATATTTACTTGTGTTTCAATATTACAAATTTAAAGTAGATAATCATAATAAAGGAGATAAAACAAATGATACTATCGACATTCAGCAGTTGGGACTTCGATAATACTTGGCTAGGGATTATTCAAATCGGCTTTGTATGTTTAGTCTTAATCATTTCCAACACATTACGCCGTAAAATTCCTTTTTTGAGAAATATGTTATTACCAACAGCAGTTATTGCTGGTTTTTTAGGGCTAGGCTTAAAGTATCTCATTATGTGGCTCGATATTAGAGTTGGAGCCACACCAATTTTAAATAATGAGTTTTTTGAGATTATTACGTATCATACGATTGCGATTGGTTTTATTGCTCTAACCTTGAAGACGTTAAAAACAGAAGGTGAGAGTCGAACTGATGGCACAGCGATAAAAAGCGGATTGTTAATTGTTAGTTCTTATTTGATGCAAGCGGTTATTGGCTTAGTTATCACAATCGCCCTTGGTTTTCTATTTACAAGTGTTGCTCAATATGCGGGTATTTTATTACCAATGGGATTTGGTCAAGGCCCAGGGCAGGCAGGAAACATTGGTCAAGTGCTACAAGATAATGGTTTTGTAGGTGGTAAATCTTTTGGCTTGAGCATCTCAACATTTGGCTTTTTGTGGGCGTGTATTCCTGGTGTCTATTATATCAACAAACTTGCGAAGCAAAAGAAAATAACACGTTATACTGAGGTTGAAGCGAGTGAAACACTACGTAGTGAAGTGGAAACCAAAGACGAAATTCCGCTAACAGAATCAATCGACAAGCTAAGCATCCAACTTTGCTTTGTTGGTTTTGTTTATCTAGTTACTTGGTTGTTTATGCAAGGAGCTAGCAATTTGTTGGTAAATAGTGGCATTAAATTCCTAGCAAAAGATTTAAATTCTTTATTATGGGGGTTTAATTTTATATTCGCTTTAATCTTCACTATGATCTTAAAACGAATTCTTGCCTTTTTAATGAAAAAGAAGATTATGAAACGCAAATATACCAATGATTATATGTTGAATCGAATATCAGGAGTTGCATTTGATTTTATGATCGCTTGTAGTATTATGGCAATCGAATTAGAGATGCTAAACAATTGGGGTTTGATTATTGCTTTAATCTTAGTCACTTCAATTGGTGGTTTCATTACCTATCATTATATTCAATTTGCTTGTAAACGCCTTTATCCAAGCTATGTCCATGAAGCGACAGCAGGAATGTATGGCATGATGACGGGGACAGCAAGTACAGGTGTTGCTTTGTTAAGAGAAATTGACCCTAATTTTAAAACCAAAGCTGCTGATGACCTTGTCTTAGGCTCAGGAACAGCAGTTATGTTTGGTGGTCCATTGCTAATCATTGCTGGATTAGTATATCGCGATGGGTGGTACTGGTTATATGGGTCTTTAGCTGCTTTATTCATTTTCTTTATCATCATATATTATTTCTTATTCTTATTCAAACATAAGAAAAAAGTTCAAGCAACCAATAAATAAAAAAATTAGCTCGGTAAAAAACTGAGCTTTTTTATTATCTATGACGACTA
>JAQUVC010000064.1 GCA_028693535.1 Bacilli bacterium | reverse complement strand
TTTGTTTTTTATTTGATGGTTGATGATAATTGTTTACCAAATTCAATGGCTTGCTCTTCAATTTCAGGGGTAGGATTCCATAAATTCCTAAGTCCTTCACTCACAATTTCAAACCCTGCACTTGTTAAAGCATCATTCATCATTTTTACTGCTTCACCACTCCAACCATAACAACCAAAAGCTGCAGCTTTTTTATTTTTAAACTTTAGTCCTCTCATTAAATCAATGAAACCAGCCATTTTATGAATCATGTCATTGCCAACCGTAGGTGAACCCAATACAATCAATTTTGATTTAAATACTTCCACAATCAAGTCATTTTCATCCGTATGAGCACGATTAAAAACTTTTATTTCTAATGTAGGGTCCGCTTTACTCAATCCTTCAGCAATTCTTTCGGCTAATAATTTGGTTCCATTCCACATCGTATCATAAATGATTGTTGCTTGATGCTCTTGATAATCATCACACCATTGTGTATATTTTTCTAAGATCATGCCAATATTCTTACGCCAGATAACACCATGGCTTGGAGCAATAATATCAATGGGCAAATTTAATTTTCCGATTTCTTGGAGTTTTCGTTTAACGATAGCATTAAATGGGGTTACGATATTCGCATAGTACTTTAATGCTTCATAGTTCAATGTGCATTGATCTGTTAAATCATCAAATAAACGTTCATTTGCAAAATGTTGACCAAATGCATCATTACTGAAAAGAATATTATCTTTAGTCATGTATGTTGCCATACTATCTGGCCAATGAATCATAGCCATCTCAACAAACACCAAGTCTTTACCATTACCAATGTGTAAACTATCTCCCGTCTTGACAATATGAAAATTCCAATCTTGATGATATTGACCCTTCAATGACTTTACAGCATTCGCCGTGCAATAAATTGGGGTATTGGGAATTTGTTTCATTAATTCCACTAAAGCACCACTATGGTCAACTTCACCATGATTGACAATAATATAATCAATCGAATTTAAATCGACTTCCGTTTTCAAGTTCTCAACAAATTCCTTGGCAAAAGGTAGCCAAACCGTATCAATCAATACCGTTTTTTCTTCTTGAATTAAATATGAATTATATGTTGATCCTCTTTGTGTTGACAACTCATCCCCATGAAATTTTCTTAATTCCCAGTCAATCTTCCCAACCCAATAAACATTGTTTTTTACTAGTTTTTTCATTTTTTTCTCCTTTTTTCAATTAGTATCAAAGGAACCATCATTTCCCTTGTTGTTAATCCCGCATGTGTCGACTTCATAATAAAGTCTCCTTCTTTAGGACTATCAAATCCCAAAGCTTTATTTGTCATTGCCACTAGCATATAATCATCAATAAAGTCCTCAACTTTATGGTGCTTTTCCCCATATCCAAAATAATGTTCAGCAAGGAGTTCTTCTTTGCTTAATAGCAAAAAGTCTTGTGCTAGATATTGATGATATAGTTTTAAGAACTCTTCTTTTTTCCCATCCATCAAAGATATATTCTTAGCTCGCCCTTCAATGGTCGGAAATTTTTTAATACAATCTTTCATCCCAGGAATTTCTGTTAAGTATATCCAACCAACATCAATATGACCATGATCAGCAATCACAATGATGATTGTATCCGTAACTTTAGAGACAAATGTTTCTAATTCAGCTTCTATATCTAAAACATCTTGTTTCACTTCTGGAGCCGCTGCCCCGAATTCATGCATATCATAATCAGGATTCGCACTATAGGCATAAAGATATTTTACACCATCCTCCTGGCAAAGCGTTTCCATTCTACCAAACATATCTTTTATGTCACTATATTCAATATTGGTACAGCCCTCAGCCTGATGAGAAATTTTATCTGGATGAAGCGCATAGGAAGTTACCTTTCCCTTCGTTGCATAACCAATTTTTTGATAGATTGTTTCATATTTCAAAAGTTCTTTTCCATTAATATCAGCTATAGGGACAGGTTCTTTGGTAACACTATCACGATAGGGAAAAATATCGATACTACGATCTAGTTCCTTAAAATACAAGCTCCATCCTAACCAACCATGTTCTAGTGGTGATACTCCTGATTCGATTGTAGTCGTTGCGGCAACAGTGGTAGATGGGAACGTTGAAGAAACAACTCCTCGTTGGGATTTCGATAATAGCCCTTGGGGACTTAATTCACGTAAGTTTTCGTTGCCTAAGCCATCTAGCAAAAGTAAAACAATATTTTTATATTTTTTTGTGAGAGCTTTGTCCACGATGTCATTGGTTTTATACTTGCTATGGTACCCAAAATTTTTTAATATGGAAGAAACAACATTGATTAATGAATCATCCCAGTTTGGTTTTTTAATTTCCACCATCATCACCTCGTATTTATTATATTACATTGTTGAATATAAAGCAATTTTATTGCTTTAATATCATAAATATTGTAGAATATAGAGGTAAAAAGGAAGAAAAGTATGAAAAAAAAATTAATTGGTGTTACTCCACGATTATTAACAGAAGGAGATACTGTAAAACAGTTTGTAAATGAATTTTATTTATCTGCACTCACTAAAAGAGGCTTTAATGTGGTGATGTTAACCTTAGATAATCCACAATTAGAGGATGTTTTATCATTATGTGATGGTTTTCTAATCACTGGTGGTAGCGATGTAGATCCTATGTTCTTTCATGAAATCAATGAAGGCCTATCAAAAGGCGTAAAGCCACAGCTTGATCAAGTTGACCAGCAAGTGGTTAGGTATGCACAAAAATATAAACTACCAATGCTGGGTATTTGCCGTGGTCATCAAACAATCAATGTCTTTTTAGGCGGTTCTCTTTATCAAGATATTGGTGATTCTCATCGTAATTTAGCTGATGGCCATGAAATTCATACCATCAAAAATCGTATGCTCGATTTTTCACCCGAAATAATTACAAATAGCTATCATCATCAAGCGATTAAAGATTTGGCTCCTCATACTACAGCAATTGCTTGGCATAAAGATGGTACAATTGAAGCTTATGTCCATGATGTTTTACCAATTATCGGTATTCAATGGCATCCTGAAAGATTACAAGGAACTGCTCCGAGTGAAATTATTTTTGATAAATTTGCTGAATTAGTTAATCATAAATAAAAAATAAGACCTCTTTCTCATTTTAGAGAACTGTGAGGTCTTATTTTTTTAATACATTTCTGGATTTGCAGGCAATGGTTTTTTAGCTTCTGGTTTTTTAACAACAGCAACTTCGCTAGTGATAAATAAAGCTGAGATAGAAGCAGCATTTACAACTGCACTTCTGGTTACCATTGTTGGATCAACAATTCCTTCTTTAAACATGTCTACCCACTGACCATTTTTCGCATCAAAGCCGATATTTTTGAGGCTATTTTTTTGTTTTTCTACAATCTCTAACCCATCAAAACCTGAATTCTCAGCAATTTGATACATTGGTGCCAATAAGCTTTCTATTACAACATTGATACCTTTTTGGACATCAATCATTTCATCTTTTAACGCTGGTTTTAGCTCGTTGTATATTTCGACAAGAATTGCTCCACCACCGATGATAATTCCTTCTTTAACTGCGGCTTTCGTCGCATTTAAGGCATCTTCAATCCGCAATTTCTTATCTTGCAATTCGGTATCCGTTAGAGCACCTACATGAATAACAGCAATCCCGTTGGTCATTTTTCCTAAGCGCTCATTGTAGCGCTTTTTATCATACTCTGAACTAGCTTTTTCAACAAGCATCTTAAGTTCCTTAATGCGTTTATCGATATCTTTGCGCTCTCCGTTACCATCAATGATGGTTGTATTATCTTTGGTAATGTGAACTTTTTTCGCTATACCTAAATCTTCCAGTTTCATATTCTTTAGTTCCATACCCAAATCTTTGGTATAGAATTTAGCTTTTGTCATAATGGCGATATCTTCAAGCATATCTTTTTGATTTTCACCAAAACCAGGAGCCTTCGTAGCAACAACATTGAACGCACCACGTAATTTATTGATGATTAATGTATTGGTGACTTCATTATCAAAATCTTCAGCAATCATTAATAATGGTTTGTTTTGTTGAACAATTTGTTCCAAAACAGGAAGAACATCTTTAATTGAAGTTAATTTTTGATCGGTTACTAATACATAAGCATTTTCTAGTGTAATGCTTTGAGCATTACTATCACTTACCATATAGGGTGAAATATACCCTTTATCGTATTGCATTCCTTCTACAACTTCTAAATACGTATCAAAACCTTTCGATTCATCGACGCTAATTACGCCTTCTTTCCCGACTTTATCCATTGCTCTAGCAATAATATCACCAATTTCTTTCGATGATGATGATATGGTAGCTACACTAGCAATTTCGCTATTCGTTTCTACTTTATGTGATTTCTCCAATAACTTTGCTGCTACTTTTCCACTAGCAAATTCAATACCTTCGCGTAATAGTACAGGATTCATGCCTCTATTAATTGCTTCAATACCTTTATGAATCATTGATTGTGCTAAAATAGTGGCTGTTGTCGTACCATCACCAGCAACATCATTGGTTTTGTTAGCTACTTCGTAGACTAATTTTGCTCCAACATTCTCTAGTGGATCTTCAAGATCAATTTCGCGGGCAATTGTTACACCATCATTTGTAATCAACGGAGAACCATACTCTTTCTCTAATACAACATTTCTTCCCTTCGGACCAATTGTTATTTTCACCGCATTTGCAATGGTATCAACGCCTTTTAACATTTTATCGCGGGCTTCTTTAGAAAAAATAATTTGTTTTGCCATACTCATTAATCCTCCTCAATCACAGCAAGAATATCTTTCATTGCGATAACCAAGTATGTTTCATCTTGATATTTAAATTCACTTGTTGAATATTTTTTAAAAATGATTCGATCATTTACTTTTACATTCATGGGAATCAACTTCCCATCTTCATAAATGCCATCGCCAACAGCGATAACTGTGGCGATAGCATCATCATCTACTTCTTTACTAGACAATAAAATTCCACTAGCTGTTTTATTAACCGCTTTTTCTTTTTTTAAAATTACTTTGTCATTTAGTGGTCGTAACATAAATCAAAACTCCTATTCAATTGCAATATACTTTTTTGTTTCTAATTTTTCTGGATCAACCTTTTGAACAACAACACTTAAAACACCATCAGTAAAATTAGCTTTGATGTTTTCATCAGCAATGTCATCACCTAAATAATAACTACGAGTAATAGAACCACAGAAGCGCTCGCGACGAAGATATTTTTCTTTCTTTTCTTCGTTTTCTGGCGTTTCTTCTGTTTTTTCAACATGACCTTCGATTGTTAAATAGCCTTTCTCTAAACTAACCTTAATGTTGTCTTTTGCATAACCTGGCATATTCACTTTAAGCTCATAGCCATTCTCTTTTTCAATCACATCAGTCTTCATAAGATCTTCGTATTCTCTATTAAATGGAGAATAGTCAAAGAAATCACGTAGAAAACTGTCACCTAAAAATCCTAAATCATTTCTCTTTCTTAAATAATTGCTCATCATATTCACCTCTTGATCTTTCTAGCACTCTATTATCTCAAGTGCTAATTCTATTATATCACAAAAATTAGCACTGTCAAGTATCTAGTGCTAATTTTTAAAAAATATTTCATTTTTTTGTGACAAAGTCACCATCATTTTGTCATTTATCAGCTGTTTTCTTCTACTTCAACAACTCCAGATGGTGATAAAAAAGGAATTTTTAGCACTACTTCTTCTGTAGCCAAATCAATAATTGCCACATGATTGCTGTTTTTATTACATGAAATGATGTAGTCACCATCACGAGACAGTATCATATGACGAGGATGCGCTCCTCCACAAGAAAAACTATGATCGTACTCTAATAGGCCATCTGATAGCACCTTAAATTTAGCAATCGCATCTTCACCCCGATTACTAACATATAGATATTGATAATCCAGTGAGAATACCAAAGTTGCCCCATAACTACTGTTATTGTAATGAGGTATGGTTGATGTTCTTTGTAATATAGTAAAGCTCGGCATTTGGATTACAACAACTTCATTAGAATATTCTGTTACGATATATAAAAGTGAACAATCTTCATTATAGATACCATGACGTGGTCCTATGTTAAGAGGTAATTGTAACACCTTGCCTTCCTTGAGGATGCCTTCATCTATTTGATAAAAGAATACTTGGTCAGTAGCTATATTAATAACAGCCAAAATAGTTTCATTATTATTTAACAATACACAATGACAATGACTTTTGATAGCAGTCGTAACTTGTTTTTTGTAAGTAATTAATGTTTCAAATTTACCATTTGTACATCCAACACTAAATATTGTTCCATCGGTATAACTACATCCTAATAATAGTTTGTTCTTGGTAGAATAAACCAAGTGTGTGGGTTTCCCCCCAAGAATTGTAATTTTGTCTTTTTCAACAAGCTCATTATCTTCTATCATCATCGATAATAGTGATGTTTCATTATTCGTTTGAAATGT
>JAQUVC010000063.1 GCA_028693535.1 Bacilli bacterium | reverse complement strand
TATCCAGAAAAGGAAATTATTCAAATCAATACAAGGGAGATTTTATTAGGCGGTGGCAATATTCACTGTATGACAATGCAGATTCCAACAAAACTATAAGGGGGATAAGTTATGAAAGTCAAAGTTGCAGCAACACAGATGAAAATTTCTTGGGATATTAATAACAATATCGCGAAAGCTAAAAAAATGATTGAAGTGTGTGCTAAGAAAGGTGCAAATATCGTTTTACTGCAAGAACTTTTTAAAACACCATACTTTTGCCAGACAGAAAATTATGATTATTTTTCGTTAGCGGAAGAGGAGCATTCTTCAACATTGATTAAAGAATTTCAAAAGATAGCAAAAGAAAACAAGGTTGTCCTACCAATTAGTTTTTTTGAACAAGCAGGCAATAATTATTTTAACTCTTTGGTTGTGATTGATGCAGATGGATCTAACCTAGGTCTTTATCGAAAAACTCATATTCCTACTGGAATGTGTTATGAAGAAAAATTCTATTTTTCTCCTGGAGATACAGGCTATAAAGTTTTTAATACTAAATTTGGTAAAATTGGTATCGGCATATGTTGGGATCAATGGTTTCCAGAAACTGCACGTATATTGACATTGCAAGGAGCCGAGCTTTTGCTTTTTCCTACTGCGATTGGTAGTGAACCAATTCTTCCACAGGATAGTATGTTACACTGGCAAAATGTTATGCGAGGGCATGCTGCAGCAAATATTATACCTGTAGTCGCTTCAAATAGGGTAGGAATAGAAACCCAAGATAACTCAACTATGACTTTTTACGGCTCTTCATTCATTAGTGGTCCTGATGGGGAGATTATTCGTTCATTAAATCGTGAAGAAGAAGGATATCTGATTGAAGAATTTGATTTAAGTGAAATCAATAATAAACGTCGTTTTTGGGGAGTCTTTCGTGATCGTCGTCCAGAAATGTATGAACCAATCATGCGCTTAGATGGAAAAAAATAAATAGTTCAAAAAGCATCGTTTTGACACGATGCTTTTTATATTTCTTGAAAAAGAAATTTTATCATAGTATAATTTATATGGTGATAAGAGATGAAAAAAAATAATAAGACAAAAGTTGGAATTGTTGGATTATGTGGACAATCAATTTTCATGAAAATTGATCATTTTCACAAGCCAGAAGAAACAGTACATGCATCTGAAATTCACCAAGAGGTTGGTGGAAAAGGATACAACCAAGCCGTTGCTGTAAAAAGGTTAGGCGGTGAACCATTCTTTTTAGGTGCTGTTGGTGATGATATATCAGGTAAGCATTGTTGTGATTATTTGATAGACCAAAAAATTAGTTTTAACATCATAAAAAAAGTTGGTAAAACAGCATTAGCCGTGATTCTATGTGATAAAAAAGGGTACAATCAAGTTACTGTTTATCCAGGAGTTGCCTTGGAAGAAAATGATTTGTCATCCTTTTACCAAGAAGTTGCTGACTTTGATTTTCTTCTTTTAAACCAAGAAGTTCCTCAAACGGTGATTACTAGTATTGTTACATGGACACAAGCAAACCATAAAAAAATTATCTTTAATCCTGCACCAGTCACTTCGTTCTCCCAACAAATTGCGAAGAAGGCATGGCTTATCACACCGAATTGGCATGAAGTGAGGCAAATGCTTACATTGCATGATATCAATACTATTGATGATTTGATTGGTGTTTTACCCAACCTTAATTTTCCAAGAATGATTGTAACCTTAGGAAAAGAAGGAGCACTTGTTTTAGAAGATGGTAAGGTGACTCATTTACCAGCTTTAAAGGTGAAAGCAATTGATACAACGGGTGCAGGAGATGTTTTTAATGCAGCTTTGGTTGTGGCAATGGGAGAAAAAAAGACATTATTAGAAGCAACAAAATTTGCTCTTATTGCTTCAGGATTAAGTGTTACGAGGGAATATGTGCTAGCAGCAATCCCTTCTCGAGAAGAATTGTTAAAGATTTAATGCTATCAATAATTTATTAAAGTAAAGTTTATTGTTATTGTAAAGCAAAATAAAACATGTTATAATATGTTGTGTAAAAAATACAAACATAAAAGGAGCGTCTATCATGATTTACAAAACTATTACAAATTATAAAGAGGCGAGCAAAGATTTTTTAGAAAACGAAAAGCAGTTTCACTTGGGAGTCATTCCTACTGAACAATCGAACCCATTAACAAAAAATATGAGTTACATAATTGCTGAAAATACTGCTGAAGGAATAAAAACAATTTTATCAGCTGATGTAAATATTCCATCAGTAACTAAAAATGCCTTTAAAACACCAGAATTTAAAGGGTTTGTTGATGATATATATAAAGCTATCATCAACAAGAAAAAAATACTTTTCTCAAGCGTTGGTGCAAGCGGAAGAATGGCTTTACAGCTTGATGCAACTTGGAGAAAGTTCTGGACAGATTTGTGTTTAAAATTACCAGTTAGAAGATCACAATTCATTGAAATCAGTGAAATTACAGATAGTTTAATGACTGGTGGAGATAGAGCCTTGGTTAGAGCGGTTGAAAATTTTGAAGATTATATGACTTTTGGTCGTCAGCAAGTTGTTGAAGCAGGTGTTGGACCTGGCGATGTTGTTGTTGGTTTGGCTGAATGTGGTTTATCTGCAAGTATTAATGGCTCTGTATTGGAAGCAATAGAAAGAGGATGTACAACATACTATCTATTTTGTAACCCAGAAGAGATTCTTTGTAAACATCTTGACCGCGTAAGAGTCGTTTTTGAAAGAAAAGACATTATAAAAATACCACTATATGTTGGTAATATGGCTGTTGCTGGTTCAACAAGAATGCAAGTTACGACGGTTGAATTATTAGCAGCAGGAGCAGCGATGGAAGTTGCTTGTTGGCGTTGGTTAAAAGAAAACTTAAGTGAAAAAGAACTTGAAGCTGTTGGAGCAACAGCGTTAGAATTAGGTGAATATTCTGATGAATTCCAAAAGCTATTAGATAAATTATCTGCAGGAGCAGCATTAAAAGGTTTGGCTTCAGCAGTTGATTTAGAAACAGAAACGTATAATCAAAATGGTTTGGTTACATATGCAACTCCAGAGTACTTTATCGATATTATGACGGATACTACTGAGCGACAACCAACATTTACACTACCACCATTTAGAAAATTCAATGATAAAGTAAGTCCTATTAGCTGGGCGTATATTAAAAACCCATTATATCCAAATGAAGTTGCTTGGCAACATGTCTTCCGTCGCCCAATTAGAGGTTTGGATTGGACAGTTGAAGATTATATTAGAATGAAAGCAGCCCAAGACATTGTTAATAAACCACCAAAAGTTGGTACAACAGAAGTAACAGATTATGTTATTGGAAACGAAGATGATCCATCTCGCTATTCACGCAAACCATCAAGATTGATTTGTATTGATGTTAATGGTTCAGCAAATCAAAAGGCAGTTCAATGGTTTAAAGAGAATGCCACTAAATTTAGCGAAGGAGTTGCAATTAGATTGGGTAATATTCCAAGTAAGAAGATTGCTGAACATGAAATTCATATTCCAGTTGAATTACCAAATACATTAATGGATTTACTTCCACATTTGATGGTTAAACTAACATTTAATTTATTAAGTACAGCAACTATGGCAAAAATGGGAAGAGTGTGGGGAAATTGGATGGTTCAAGTTCTACCAACAAATAAAAAATTAATTGACCGTAGCACAAGAATTATATCTTTTGTTTCTGGACTTCCATATGAAAAAGCCAATGAAGAATTCTTCTATTCGTTCTACAATCGTAAACCAGAAGATGAATACCGTGAGTCATATGTTATTGAAACTTTGAAGCGATTGGGCTTCGAACAAAAGGATAGAATTGAGTAATTATCATTTAGCTACTGCTTTTAAGCGGTAGTTTTTTTATGAAATAATTTGCTATTATTTAGAAAAAAACTGACGAAAATAGTTTTATTTATATAAAGGTATAGGTTTTTTAGGAAAAACTTGTTATAATAACCTCATATGAAAAAAGGAATGAAAAATGATTATTAAAAAATATCCTATCTTAGAATTTGATGAAAACAAAGATGCTTTTATCAATCCGGTTTTAGTTAGAAAAGCATTAGTAGGTATCGATAAGGTACCAACAATGCTGATTATATGTTTTTTTAAAGAAGTTATCGATCAATTGCTTCTTAAAAAAACAATCGAGCCATTTTTAACTTTAAAGGGTGAAAATAATAGTTATTATTATAAGTATGTTGAAGATGAGATTTTAATCATCCATGGTATGATTGGTGGTCCAGCATGTGGTGCTATTTTAGAAGAAGCCATTGCTCTCGGAGTCGAAAAAGTTATGTTCTGTGGAGGAGCAGGTTCGCTGACAAAAGAAGGAACCTGTGGCAAATATGTTATTGTTAATTCTGCAATTCGTGATGAAGGAATGAGTTATCATTATAAAGCTCCATCTAGAGAGATTAGGGCCGATCAAAGAATTGTTGATATCATTAGAAAATATTTTGATGAAAACAATTATGACTACGTTGTGGGAAAAACTTGGACAACAGATGCTTTTTATCGAGAAACTACCGATAAGATTGCTTTACGGAAGCAAGAAGGAGCAATGATTGTTGAGATGGAACAAGCAGGGTTGCTAGCGATTAGTCAATTTCGAAATGTTGCCTATGGAGCGATTCTTTATTGCGGCGATGACTTATCAAAAGCCAAATGGGATGGTAGAGAGTGGAGTTCACGTACAAGTATCAGAGAAGAATTGGTACAAATTTGTTGTAAGTTAGTTAAAAAAATATAATGTATGAGGAGTTTCTTATGAAAAAAATATTCACACTAGGATTATTTATAGTTTTATTATTTAGTATTAGTGGATGTAAACCGATCGAAGAACCAAAAGATCCAAACGACATTTTTTTAGGGTTACCTAGTTTAGAAGCATTAACATTGGAAGATGAAGGAAGCGTAGATGAAGTTCGGAATAATTATGAAAAATTATCTTTGGAAGATAAAACTAAGATAACTATTAGTAATTTAGAGAAATTAGTCGAATTAGAAACAAGAATAGACGAGTTAAAGATAGAACAAGTCAAAGAAACAGAAGCGGAAGAATTTCGTAATGCTGTGGCATTCATCCCTAATTTAAATGAAATTTCGCTTGCTGATGAAGCTTACATTATAGCTATACGAAATGATTATGAAGGGTTAGCTATTGATATAAAAGCTCTAGTTACTGAAGCCCTTACTACTTTAGAAAAAGCAGAAGCACAAATAATCATCTTATATGAACAAAACAAGCAAACATTAGCACAAAAAATTATTGATGCTATTTTAGCGTTACCACTATTAGATACACTAACCATTGCTGATTATGATTTAATAGAAGATATCATTGATGAATATGATGCTTTATCCAATGATATTAAACTATTGGTTGATCAATCTTATTTGCAAACATTAATGAGTTATCAAAACCGTTTAGAAGGATTATTAGAAATTGCTAATTTTGTTGCTGCTTTATATGCGTTACCAGCTATTGCTGAATTAACACTCGCTGATGAAAGCAAAGTTGTTGATTTACGCAATCAATTCAATCAATTAGCAACATGGCAAAAGAACGTAGTAGATTTCGATGATTTATTATTGCTTGAAGATTATGAATTAGAAATTATAGAACTAATCAAGGAAGACTTAAATCAAAAAACGCCTCAGGCAATGGAAGATTTAAAGCTATATTTAGATGAATATATTCCCAATGAAATAGTTGAGGATGTTAACTTTTTTACAACCTATATGATTAATGGCGTCGATTTAACGTTGTTTTGGTCGACTGGAGATAGTTCTATTAATTATCTTGGGCAAGTGATCAAACCAGCAAAAGACCGAGATGTTACGATAACAGTCAGAATTACGAGAGGGAATTATTCTGTAACATATAGTAAAAGTGTTATTGTGAAAGGAGTTGGAGAAATAGTGATGCCGGATTTTGAACCAGGAAAGAAAATCACCTTTGCTTACATGCGTAACAAAGATGGAAATCAAGATGTATTATATAATCGTGATTATAATATGCTTGATGTGATTAATTATTCATTCGCGAAGATTTCAGGAGGCAAATTAAGTGTCTCTGGACTAACAAATTTAAACAATGTCTTAACATTGAGACAAAAAGGTGTTCGTATTGTGATTGTTGTCGATGGAGTATCTAATGATACTGCCAATGCATTTCGTATTATGTCAGCATCTCCGATTAATCGTAAGGTGTTTATCGACTCTGTTATGGAAGTTATGGATTTATATCAAGTAGATGGTCTTGATTTAGATTGGGAAATTAATGTCAATACGGCGAATTTTAATTTACTATGTAAGGAGTTACGCGAAGCTTTCGATAAGTATGAACGTAAATTAATCCTGAGTGCTGCAGTTGGTGTTGCAACCAGTGCTTTTGATGCGAGAACACTAGCAAATTACTTAGACTATTTGCATATTATGACTTATGGGATGGGTAGCACTTCACGAGTTACACACGAGACGGCTCTATATTCGGCCTCAGGAGCAACTTATTCTGTTGACTATGCTGTCAATAAATATTCAAGCCAAGGCTTTCCAAAGAATAAAATCACATTTGGAATTCAATTTTA
>JAQUVC010000062.1 GCA_028693535.1 Bacilli bacterium | reverse complement strand
AGTAAAATCGGCAATTATTTCACCTATCGTTGGCTTTTTATCATCTGGGCAATTATTACTGGGATTGCAATTCAAATCTCTACGATTGTCTTGTTTCATGTTGAAGATTATAAAGCAAAACACCCTTATGTTTACAATAGCCTTTCTGCAGTTTTCTTAATCATTACTGCAATCATTCCTTCACTTTCTCAAATCTATCCCTTTTGGCATTTTCTTCATACTCTGTTTGCTATCATTTATGCTTTCTTTGTCTTTATGAGCATTAATCCCTTTGTTATTTGGGTTAGTAGAAACAATCCCCGTTTACGATTTTTCCTCAACACTTGGCTGGGAGTGATATGGCTTGGTTCGCTTTTTCCTTTGCTTTTGTTTGGCAATTCGGGAATGTTTGAATTATGGTTCTTTGTAACAATGATTATCTTCCTATTATATTTAAGCTTAATGTTATTTGAAGAAAAGATTGTGAAGATGAGCGTCGCATTCTTAAAAGATGAATGCGATTTAAATATTGCTATAGAAAAGATTTATGTTAATTTAGAAAAAGACTACCAATTAAAGCTATTCCAAAAAAAGAAAAAAAGCGATTAAGATCACCTTAATTGCTTTTTCTTTGGCTTTGGTAGAGGAATCACTGCAACTAGACTATGACACACTTCATGAAGGATTTCTTTATTATCAACATCAATGGTGTAATGTTCTTTAGCCCCTTGATAAGGATATCCTGTTTCTGCATCTTCTCCAAGTATTTTAGTGGTTTCAGGAATCATCTTTACATATGCTTGATTATCGCAAACTAAGATAATCGGTTTATAATCGATATAAACCATATATTCTCCGAACATCTTACGGTAATTGATGATACCAAGACCCCTTAATTGATCACAAATATATTCAATATATTCTAAATTAGTTGCCATAATAACTCCCTTATTTCTTAATCAGTAAAGTCAGTTTCAAATCTTCGGAAAAATTCATAGTAGGCTCTCACATTTTCTAGTTCAGTCCATTTACAAATCTTAATAGGTCTACTATCTAGGTTGTAAATTTTAGCTCCTGGAAGCGACAACAAAAATGGGGAATGCGTCGCAATCACAAATTGGCATCCACAATAGCGAGCACATCGTTGAATTAGTTCTGCCAATTCCAATTGGAACTTAGGTGACAAACAGTTTTCAGGCTCATCTAGTAAATATAAGCCATCGTTTTCTAATTCGCTATCGAAATATCGTAATACATTTTCACCATTAGAAAATTGCTTCAAAAATTTAACCCGCTTTTCAACGTACTTCGTTTGCGTTGTCCGTTGGGTTTCCGTTTTCTTTACTAAGCTTTCATAATCTACGAAACCTTCATATCGAAAAGGAGTAAACTTCGTGCTTTGATACTCGTCAATCAATTCTTGCTTCAATTCTTCACTTTGAATATTTTTATTGCGAATCGAAAAGATAAAATTGATAATATCTTCGCTAGCAATCATTTTTGAATTGAGAGGAATTTTTGTTTGCTTTCCGTTATCACCAATCGCTAACGTATAATAACATCGTTTCATATAATCGCGAAAGGCTTCCTCTTCATAAAATACTGATTTACGAGCAAACCCTAATTTGTTATTGATGATATTAAGTAATGTTGATTTTCCTGAACCATTACTTCCATATATGATTGTAATATCAGCAAAATAAACATCACTCAGCTCTTTTTCTGAAAAAAAACCAAACGGATATTTTGTTGGGTATAAATAACTGGCTTCCTTATCACGCGTAGGAAGAAAAAAGCTATCCAAATATTTCATTACCTTATTACTTTCTTAGGATGATACATAATATTTAGATTAGTTTTTTCAAAAGTATTAAATCTTGTAGCAAATTCAATTTCTTTAAAAAACTGAAAGCCAATCTTTTCACAGACTCTTTGACTTTGATGATTCCATTTAAAATATCCACATAGCAAAAAGTCACAACCTAGATCATCAAAGCAATACTCAACAACCCTTTTTACTGCTTCTGGCATGAATCCATGCCCCCAATAATCTTTACTTAATACGTATCCAATCTCACGACCTTTTAAAGGACTAGCCAACATTGTTTCTTCTCTTACTTCTTCAAGACCAACAGAACCAATTGCTTTATGACTCGCTTTTAGTACGACTGCGAATGTTTTTTGCTCCGCAATAAACATATTTAAAATAGTTGCAGACTCTTCTTTGCTCTTATGAGGACACCATCCTGCCATTTGCCCTACGCCATCAACTTTGGCATATTCATAAAAATCATCTAAGTCCTCTCGCGTCCAAGGTCGCAGTATTAATCGTTCTGTTTCCAATCTAACATTACTAATATCAACTTTAATATTCATTTTCTTCACCTATACTATTTTTTCTTTTTTCTTTTTTTAATACAAATACAATTCTCTTTTTCTGGCAGTTTGGACACTTGATGATATAGTCATCATTAAAATGAGTTATAAATAACAATTTATAAACTTGGGCTTTAAAGATATGATCACAAGTTCGACATTTAAACGAGCGAGTCGATAGGTATATCCCGTTCACTATAGTGGGTATTAAGGTAAATCCTAATAAAACAATAATTACCCATCCTTCTGTACTAATTAAATGCATATTTCCTCCATTGATAACATGTTTCTATAAACTTATTTTGAAAATTAATCATGATTGCTATCATTATATAACAATGTTTTAAAAAACACAAAAGTATTTATATGACAATTCTTATGCATAAAATAAAAAAGAGGTCATTAGCCTCTTTTTTCCTAGTAAATTTTCATTTCACTGAAATAGCTTTCACTGGACATTTGTCTATGCACCTACCACAGCCAATGCATTCATCACTAATTTCAGCCTTACCTGATTCAAGATGAATCGCATTTACTGGGCAACTATCTAAACATTGAGCACAGCCTATACATTCCTGTTGATCAACATAAGCTTTCATTTCTATTCATTGCACTCCCCTCGATGTTGATGTTCATGGCAGACTGAGCCTGTTGACTTTAATGTTCCTGCTAAATAAGCTTCTACCGCTGCTTTTGCATTTCCACTAGCACCTACTACGACACTAATATTTTTTTCATTAAAAATAGTGATGGCTCCACTGCCCATGCCGCCTGATATAATTGTGTTTATCCCTAATTGATTTAGGTAATTTGGAAGGAATCCGGGTTTATGCCCAGGATTTTCAACAGAATATTGCTTAACAATTCTATTATCTTCAACTTCAAAAATATTGAAATTAATACAATGGCCGAAATGTTCTGTTACTTTTTCATTTTCACTTGCTACTGCTATTTTAATCATTTCTATTTTCTCCTTTATTATTATATTTATTAAATAATGTTATTAATCTTTCATAAACGGCAATTACAGCCCTTCCTGCCAAACATTCAATATCAACAATCGTTTGACCATTATTTACTGCTTTCACAACTAGATGATCAAAAGGTATTTTACCAACAAACGAAATGTTTTTTTCTTGGCAAAATTGTTCAATCAAGTTTGTATTTTCATAATTTGTATCAAATTTATTGACACAAACAGCTATTTTTGTTTTAAATTGCTTCGCGGTTTTAATGATTCTTTCCATATCGCTAATACCTGAAAGCGATGGTTCAGCAACAATTAACACCATATCAACCCCGCTCAAAGACGCAATGACAGGACATCCTATGCCAGGAGACCCATCTATAATAGCAAACTCCGTATTAATTGCTGCTGTTTGCATTTGCTTTTTAACTTCGGTTACTAATTTTCCTGATGTTCCACTCCCCATTTTTAACTGGGCAGTAGAAAAAACTCTTTTATCATTTTTATATAAAATCAAATCTCCAGCGCTTGCTTGATGAAATGTGATAGCTGATACAGGACAAACCAATTCACAAACGCCACATCCTTCACAAGCAAATTCATCAACAAAATAAAATTCATTTTGAAAGATTGCATCAAATTTACAATTTTGGCGGCATCTATCGCACTCAATACATTTGTCACTATCTATTTTTGCTTTCGGTAACGCATAATAATCAAATATCTGTGGTACATCTTGTTGTACCATTAACAAGTGTAAGTTAGGAGCATCGACATCACAATCAGCATAAACTTTTGCACCTGATAATTTAATGAAAGCACTAGCAATTGTTGTTTTTCCGGTTCCGCCCTTGCCACTAAGAATTAATAGTTGCTTCATGAGAAACCTCCATAGTAACTTGTTCCAAAATTGTATTGAACAAATCATAGTACTTTTTGTTTGCCAAGGCAACAATATTTCCATTTGAATTTAAAACTCCTAAGTCTTGATCAAATGGTATTTTCCCTAAAATTTTAATATCTTTTTCCAAACAAAATTTTTCTGAGGGATTTTCCCCATCAAAACATTTGTTCAGTACTACTCCAAATGGCTTATCAAACACTTTTACTAGTTCATAAACCATATTCAAATTATGAGAACCAAAAATAGTAGGCTCTGCTACCAATATGCAATAATCAGCATCTTTAATGCTTTCCATAACAACACAAGCACTACCAGGAGGGCAATCAATAAAAGTCAATTTTGTTTCTTTTGTTTTACTATTTGTTAGTAATTTTTTTATGATAGGCACTCCTGATGCTTCCCCAATATTTAAAATTCCTGAATAAACAGTAACCTGGTTAGATGTTCCTTTTCGTATTTTCCCCACAACCTTCGCTTTTGATGTTAATGCTTTTTGTGGACAAACAATCATACAACCACCACAAGAATGGCAAATATCTTTAAAAATTAAGAGCCTGTCTATAATATATACAAGCGCATTAAACCTACAAAAATCAATGCATTGACGACAGCCATCGCATTTTTCATTGTCTACTTGCGGAATCTCAACTTTAACATCCTCTTCCTCGATCATTATTGGTTTAAAAAATAAATGTCCATTGGGCTCTTCAACGTCACAATCTAAGTAGACTGCAGAAGGTGCTACAGCAGCCAAATTAACTGCTAATAAGGTTTTACCCGTTCCTCCCTTGCCACTTAAAATAGCAATTTTCATGTTGTTAATTACCGTGAAGATGCAATCCTGCATGGATTTCATCAAGTAGACTTAAATTTGAAGTAAAATATGCTTCAATATTTTTTTCCAGGGATGCATTCATTGCTTTATATAATTGAATATCAGCTGCTTTTAATACATTTGCGGCGTTTTCGCCACAACTGAATGTAATAACAACATTCGCCTTGTTATCTACCATAGTTTGTGCTGCTTTAATTCCTGCACCACCAGTACTATTTACAGCATGATTGTCTAAGAACAATGAATCTTTTGTTTCACTATCAAACACAAAGAAAAAAGGTGCTCTTCCAAAAGAATTACATATTTGTGTTTGTAAATTTTTTTCATTAACCGGTATTATTATTTTCATCTTGTTTCTCCTTTTCTAAAAATCATATTAAATAGTATCAAATCTACCACTTCTTTTTCTAAGACAACCTCGACCACAGCCAATACGAAAGTCATTACACAACTGATACTCCCCACCAGTTATTGTTAGTATTTTCCCATGGATTAATGCTTCTGCTAATTTTTTTCGTGCTTGCATGTATATCCCCTGAATCGTTGTTCTGGCAACACTCATTTGACTCGCACATTCTTCTTGCGTAAACCCCTCCAAATCGATTAACCTTATTGTTTCATATTCATCAATTGTCATATTGATCAGTTCGCTTTGTAACGCTGTTTGATCTAGAGGACCAAACTTGCTTATTACTGGCAAACAACAAACTTTTCGCCATTTCATCGGTCTAGGCATTCTTTCCACCTCCTAACCATTATTGACATATGTTACTTATAATATCATTATACTACGTTTCCGACATATGTCAATAACATTTTAAAAAAAGTATACCATCATCAAAAGATGGTATACCATTTCACAATTCTTATTTTTACTTAGCAATGACCACATTTTTACCGCTAGTTTTCGCCTCATATAAGTTTTTATCTGCCTCATCAATAAAAGCAGTTATTTCTTTATCGCCTTCATATTGCTTGACACCAGCACTAATCGTAACCTGAATCCCTTCAACAAAAGGATAATCCATAATCGCTTTACGAATTCGCTCCACAATATTTGCTGCTAGCAATACATTTGTATTGGCAAATATAATCATGAACTCTTCACCGCCATATCGCCCTGCAACATCCGTCTCTCTGATATTTTTTTTCATCAATTGTCCAATATCCACTAATACTTGGTCGCCATAAATGTGACCTTTGGTATCGTTAATCTTCTTAAAATCATCAATATCTAAAAGTGCTATTGTTAAGGGAGATTTTGTTACATGCATCTCATCAATCTTTGCATGTAAATGATTATATAGCGAACGATGATTATTGATTTTGGTTAATCCATCGAGAGAGGACATTTCATCAAGAATCTTATTTTTTGATTCAAGTTCGAGTTCGATTTCCTTTTTTTCTGTAATATCAAAAACAATACCAGCAAGAAAAAGAGGTTTCCCAAGTTCATCGCGTTGCGTGATTCTTCCTCGGTCATAATACCATTTGTAATTTCCCTCTTTCGTACGAATACGATATTCGACTTCATACACATTTAATTGGCCATACAAATGTTCGCGCATGGCTTTCATTACTTTTTCACAATCATCTGGGTGTATTTTTTCTGTAAAAAATTGATAGGTAACACGATCAGGTATTTCACTCATTTCATAGCCTAAGGTAGTTATTTTCAATGGATTAAATGT
>JAQUVC010000061.1 GCA_028693535.1 Bacilli bacterium | reverse complement strand
GTTCTTTTGATCGCCGTAATATTGTTGCCGACATCATTAACGTGATTAACAGTATCAATAATGTTACGATTACAACAATCTCTTCTGCAAAGAATAAAAGCGGTGATTTATTAACTAAGATTCGGCTAAGTGTGAACAATGTTGATACATTAAACAATACAATCACGAATTTACAAAAGGTTGCCGATATTTATACCATCGAAAGGACGATTAAGTAATGAAAATAGTCTTACAGAGAGTACAAAAAGCGAAATGTACCGTTGATGAGAACATAACCGGAGAGATCAAACAAGGATATTGTTTGCTTGTTGGTTATACTGTTGGTGACGATGAACAAAAGAACCTAAAAGCCGCGAAAAAAATTGCGAATCTACGCATTTTCGAAGATGAAAATGGTAAAATGAATCTTGATATTAAAAAAGTTGGGGGAAAAATTCTCGCCATATCACAATTTACCTTGTATGCCAATACCAATGAAGGCAATCGTCCTTCCTTTACGGATGCATTAAATCCTGTCATGGCCAATCAATTGTATATAGACTTTTGCCAGCAACTACGTACCTTCGATTTGGATGTTGCGGAAGGTATTTTTGGAGCCCATATGGATATTGAATTGATTAACGATGGCCCAGTCACAATTATGTTTGAATTTTAAAGATAGGCATGAGCTTAGCTTTTCACAAAGCTAGGCTCATTTTTTGTTTTCAATCGTCTTCCTTTGTGCTATAATCATAATGTGAGGTGATACCATGAACATTAGAGAAGTTTATGATCAATTAGCAAGTCAAGAATTGTCACTGAAACTTTTCAACAGCGTTGTTGAAGTAAGAAATGAGTGTCGAGCAACCAATAACTATGAATATTTCTATTTAAATACCTTGTTAATGATTGATATTTATATCAATGAAGGCTTATTTGATGATGCCCTAGCACTATCTAGTAAAAGCTTTCTTGACCTTGATAAAACTATTTTCCAAAAAATCTATGTTTCCGTATTAGAGCGATTGATTTATATCTTTATTCAAAAGAAAAATTATCGTCGTGCTTTTATCTATGCCAATGAAAAACGTCTTTATATTGATGTGAATAATCAAGACGAAGTGAATCGTTGGTATTTAGAAAATTCTTATATTTATGAAGCGCTTGGTGAAAAACATAAATCATTGAGTAATCTTCTCACCATACTAACAAACAATCCCGATGACAATCTAAAAGTGATTATTCTCGGGAACATTACCAAACTCTATATTGATGATGGGGATATGAGTAATGCCTTAACTTACTTAGAAGAAACCATGGTTTTATCAAATAAACTAAAAGATAAAGCGAGTCAACTGTATTGTGATTATTTGAATGCAAAACTGTTAATCAACGAAAAGAAATACAAATTTGCTTTCAAGTTATTCAAAGATATATTTAAGAATCTCGATGACTTAGACAATGAGCAAATTAACTACCTCAATGAATTTTGTGAACTATTGCTCCTACTAGAAGATTACCAAAGCGTAAAAAAATATAGCGACCAATACTTAAAAACAGTAGAAGCTACAAATGATCAGTTTCTAAAAAAGAATTTCTATAAGAACTATCTAAAGGCATTGATTATGCTCCTTCCAGGAGCAAAAGAAGAGATTACAAAGCTTCTGAATTACACGGATTTGGTAGAAAAAGAAATCATCCGCAATAACGAAGAAAATATTCTCGAAGCAAATGAAGACGATAAACAATTCGAATTGAATGAAAAATTGCAACAGACAATCACCAGTATTGAAAATACGATTAATCTAGTTAATCTAGCAATGGTTAAAGTTGGAGAACGAGAAAGTTTATTGGAGTTTTCTAAAAGTCTAGCAAAGATTGTTCCGTTTAATGAAGCGTTGTATATTATTTTTAATCGTGCTAACTTCGAATTATTGCCTGATTTACACGATAGTTTTAGCAGTGTTACTACCTTCAATTATAAAAAGGAACGCTTATACGAACGAGAATTACCTTATTCAGCCCTTGATGGGACGATTATTGAGTTGCTAATAAGCGGAAATAAAGATGTCATTCTCGATTTCAATGACACTAATATTCCGATTATTGAACCGATTACAAAAGCAACTTATTTAGATTTGAAAGTGAAATATGTATTTGCTACTCCGCTTAATTATGATGGAGATTTATATGCTTGTGTTGTTTACACGTCAACAATCAGTGATATCACATCACCAGAGGCAAGTTTAACCTTAAAGATTGCGTCTAAATTGTTAGAATCTAAGTTAATCAATCTTTTCTATCAAGAAAATCTACAAGCGCAAAAGGATATCTTGCAAACAGCGATGTCGGGCTTACAAGAAGGATTATTTTATTATGAAATATCCAAACAAAGAATGTTAATCACACCTGAATTGGCTAGTTTTTTAGGGACCAAAGAACTTGTGATTGCGCGTGGTGAATACTTACAAAAAATAATCGATATTGACAAACATATTCATGCCCAAATCATTGAGCAAGTAGCTGCCAAACAAACGTACCACTTTTCTTACAATTTATCTTTAAATGGACAGCGCGTATTCATAACTGAACATGGGAAACCTTATTTTTCTAAAGATGGAATTTTAAAATTCTATATTTGTAGTATCGTTCGAGACGATTTAAAAAAAGATGTTGCCAATGCGAAATTAACTGTTTCTAACAAGTACACTTCAATGGCATCCTATTTTACAAAACACGATTTAACGCAAAAAATGCAATTAGAAAAACAAAAAGCCACTGAGATTAACTATCATTTGAGTGTCATCGGTGGTAAATTCAAACAACATACTTACATGAGTGACGATCTAAAAAATAGTATCATACAAATGATGCATCAAATGACAGGCGAAGATGTTTACTTATTAGATAGTTATGAATTCATCATTCTTTCAAAAACTTATGATAGTCGAACGATTGATCGTTGGGTTCGTCAAATTACTAATGAGCTTTGCGAAAAAAATGTAACTCCATTCGTCTTTGCAATCAAATATCCAAAAGATTTTTCAGCTTTTGATGACCTCATCGATGTTGTAACGTTTATGATTCAGTTTCATTATTTTGAACTGGATGAAGTGGCATATAAAGAATACTTATATTATAAAACCTTAAATCAATGCATCAGTTTACAAGTCCAAAAAAGCGAGTTGGAACTTTTATACGCTCCGCTTTACATGCAAAAGACAAAAGTAGGATATGAGATCAAAGCCAATATCGGTGGCATACAAACCAGAGATGATTATCGTAAATTCATCACCAATACCAACTTAATCGCCTTAGAAAAGCAAATCCTCAATAAAATAATGCAAGCAAGTGATTCGAAAGTGCTCTTTGTTAGAGTAAATGCTGATACATTACATGATTTGATAAGTCAAAACTACTTTGCTAACAATCCTGCAACCGTTAAGCCATATCTACTAATCGATGGCGAGAGTCCTTTCTTAATGGCAGATTTACAATATCTAAAGCAATTGGAATTTCGCTTGTACCTTGATTACCAAACGTTTCAATTGTTGCGGATTGGGGAAGTATATCAAATCGATATTGACGGATTGATGATTGATGAGGATCTGACAACAAATGAAAAAGAACAAATAAAAAATCTGGCATTAAGTCTAAAATATCAATTGGTAACCAAAGCGATGTGGACTGATTACAGAAATTGCTTGTACCATACAGAGGAACTGATATCAGAGGCAACTTTAGTGTCATATGACAAATAGGTAAACAATTGATATCAAGGTTTTCAATCAAGTAAAATAAACATTGAAGAAAAATCAAAGGAATGATATAATAGGTATAATTGAATTTTAAAACCCTATTATAAAGGAGTAACAATTATATGGTTATAATTAATTTTTTAAAGTCATTAGTAATGCCATCAAGAATGGCAAAATATCGTTATATTTCCATTTTGATTTCGGTTTGTATTTTTATTCTTTCTTCGTATTTATTAGCCATCCCTGCAAAGTATTATATTACAAATAATATTGACGAGATGGTCAGCGAACATAATTATTTATCATTGCAAGCAATCTCTAAGATTCCTTATGAGCCAGCCATCAATGATGTGATTTCGGAAATTCAAAGCAAAGAATGCCATGCTGATGTCAACGAAGATAATTTATTTGTCCTTACTTGCGACAATTTAGAATTAGATGAGCAAAAAAAGGCCTTATATGAAACGGATCTTGTTTATGTAAATGATCAAGATATCACCATCAATATTCATTTTGTCATCGATATCTTCGATACTGCTACTGATGAAGCAAGCTATAAACCAGCAGAAAAGTTTGTTTATAGCGCAGAAGCCTTTCCTAATATTCAAACCAATGAATATTATCTAATCATTTTGTGGCCAGGAGCCCTCTATTACCAAGCTCATCCACAAGGAATTGGTGATGCCAATATTACTCATGGTGAAACACTACTAAAAGAAAATTATAGCAATGCTAGTTTTAAAGATATCGGTTTTAGCACAACGCATTTTAATCATTCTGGTGCTGATGCTGGAGCTTACTTAACCCAACAAATAAAAGCAGGCTATATTCCTAGTTACACAAGCAGTTATTCTTTATTGACTTTCTTTTTCTGTGTTATTTTCCCATTATTGCTCGTCTTCTTATTTTGGATTTTCTTTAGAAAAACAGGTAGATTAAAGGCATTCAAGGAGTATTATAACATTGCTGCACTTTCTAGTATTATCCCCACGATAGTAACATTTATTGCGATTTGGTTTGCGCCAGGTATCATAAGCAATCTATATTTATTTGGCTTTTCGGCCTATTATTTGATTGTTTTATATCGCATTAATAATAGTGCTAATTTTGCTTAACCCGTACATCCCATTTGAAAATGGGATGTTTTACTTTTGAAAAATAAATAATAAGTCTTTAAAAATAGTTTAAAATATGGTAAAATATTCTAAGTGGTGATGCTAATGAAAAGAACAATGAGTCGCATAAAAGCGATGATGAAATTATACAGTTACGACTTAACAAAAGATCTTCTTAGTGATGACTATTTAGAAGGTATTTTTAATGAAGAAGCAGTTGATTGCGATGAAGATTTTTATCATCAATTGGTATTTGGGGTATTAGAAAATTTCAGCAAAATCGATCGCACGATTGCCATTTCTTTGAAAAAATATACCCTAGATCGGTTGTCATATATCGATCGTAATCTAATTAGAATTGCTGTTTATGAAATGCTATTTACTGATACTCCGAAAAGTATTATCATCAATGAGATTTTAGATATCTCACATGAGTATAGTGAAATTGAAGGTCTAGAGACATCTAAGTTCAACAATTCCCTATTGGATAATATTGCAAAGAGGCTGGAACATGGAAAATAACAGCCGCAAATACTTAACTGTCACAGCATTAAATAAATATATTGCTTATAAATTTGATAGTGATCCGAATTTGGGCTTTGTTTACCTCCAAGGAGAACTATCCAATATTCGCTTTTCCAAAGAGCACTTATATTTTGTCTTAAAAGATCAAGACTCTGAGATTAGCGGTATTATGTATTCTTCATCGGCTACCAAACTAAACTTTATGCCGAAAGATGGAATGAATGTATTAGTCAGTGGTAAAGTAAGTGTTTATCAAAAAAAAGGTAGTTATAATTTGGTCGTAATCACGATGAGTGAGGCTGGGTTAGGAGCCTTGTATCAAGATTTTTTATTTTTAAAAGACAAATTAGAAAAAGAGGGTTTATTCGCTCCTGAGCATAAAAAACCAATTCCTGAATACTCAGAAAAGATTGGTGTGATAACCTCAGCAACAGCGGATGCCTTTCAAGATATTAGGTCTACGATTACTGAGCGTTTTCCATTAGCCCAAATTCATTTATATCCAGCTTTGGTTCAAGGATCTGATGCTCCAAAATCGTTAATTAAAGCATTAGCACAGGCGAACAATGAACATATTGTTGATGTGATTATCATCGCTCGTGGTGGTGGTAGTATGGAAGACTTGTCTTGCTTTAATGATGAAACCTTAGCTCGGTCAATCTTTGCGAGTAAGATTCCTGTTGTGAGTGGCGTTGGGCATGAAACAGATTTTACCATTTGTGATTTTGTTTCTGATGAAAGAGCTCCTACCCCAACTGGGGCAGCAGTTAGAGTGACGAAGAACAAAACGTTGCTGATTCAAGAAATAACAGCCATGTTGGTACGTTTATCAAGTGCAATGAAACGCATATTAGAAAACAAGTTTTACGAATATGATGCGCTAGTAAAAAGCCATCATTTTAAAAATTTTAACTTGTTGATAGAAGAAAAACTGATTTTTTTGAATCAATTGATTTATCAATTGAATGCCAATTCCCCGTTAGCGATTATCAATCGCCATCTTGAGCGAGTTAATGATTTCACATTGCGCTTAGAATTATTAAATCTAAGTAAAAAAATAGAACATCAATATCTAGAAATCGCCCAAAAAAGCACTTTATTGACAACATTACTGATAGAGAAACTAAACATCAATGAACGTAATGTTGATAGCGCTATTGATAAATTGATTTTATTAAATCCCTTAAGCATTATGAAAAAGGGATATACCTTGACGTATCAAAACAATCAATTACTTGCTTCCGTATCACAAATAAATATCAATCAAAATCTAACAATACGCTTTTATGATGGTACTGTAGAAGCGCAAATTATCAATATAAAGGATGGAGAAAATGGAAAAGTTTGAAGACTTACTGAATGAACTAAATGTAGTTGTAAAAGAATTGGAAAGTGGAACCTTGAGTTTGGAAGAATCAATCCAAAAATATGAAAAAGGAATTGAATTAAGTAAAAAATGCAAGGACAAATTACTAGCAGCAAAAGAAGTAGTCATTGCGAAAACAGCCGATAAAGAAGAAAAATAATGAAAAGAACACTAGCAGTCATTCAAAAAATTCTTAATTTCTGTCTAGTCATTATTTGCTTCCCCATTATTCTATGCATTAACATAATTATGAAAACAACAAAGAGAAAATAGGATTGTTCTATGATGAAACTTGAGGAGATTACTTCCCCAGAATTTTTAAAAAGCATGTCAGTTG
>JAQUVC010000060.1 GCA_028693535.1 Bacilli bacterium | reverse complement strand
AAAAAATTTTATAGCGTTATTAATGATATAAAGCTAAATAATTTTGTTGAGCCAACCATGAGACGGCCTCTTATTGAGGATAATGCTTATGATGGCATGAAGGTTGATGTTCTTGTGATTGGTGGGGGAATCGTTGGTGCAGCAATCTTGCGAGAATTGACGAAGTACAATTTGAAAGTTGCCCTTGTTGAAAAAGAGGACGACCTAGCATTACATGCAAGTAGTCGAAATGATGGTTGTATTCATGTAGGAATTGATTTGAGTAGCAAAACAAACAAATTAAAATATTTACGTAGAAGTATTCCTGTTTATGAAAAATTAGCTCAGGATTTAGATGTTGAATATGATAAAATGGGGCAAATTGTGGCATTCAAAAGCAATTGGGAACGACTAATCTATTTGCTTCTAAAACTTAGAATAAAGAAGAATGGAATTCAGGAAACAACGTTTTTGAATCGCAAAAAATTATTTGAACGAGAACCCAATTTAAACAAAGTAGCAAAATTCGGTGTTTTATTTGGGACTGGAGCTTGTATTTGTCCATATAATATGACAATTGCGTTAGCGGAAAGCGCAGTTATTAACGGCGCTCAAGTTTTATTATCAACAGCAGTGACATCCATGGAAGTCAAAAACAAGGAAATTGTAAGTGTCCAAACCAATCATGGTAGAATATTTCCGAAAGTAGTGGTTAATGCTGCGGGTGTATTTAGCGATGTAATAGCAGAAATGGCAGAAGATAAATTTTTCTCGATTCATCCACGAAAAGGAACCAATGCAATTCTAGATAAAAAAGCAAAAGATAAATTGATGTTTCAATCAACAACAATATATGAAGGGTTGAGAAAGACAGCCAAGACGCATACAAAAGGTGGAGGAGTCGTTCCGACAGTAGATGGTAATATCTTAGTTGGTCCAACAGCAAATGAAACGCCATATCGAGAGGACTTTACTACTAGTAGGGAAGAAATAAATCAAGTATTTTCTAAGCATAAGAACAATGCACCTCATTTAAGCCAAAGAGATATTATTACATATTTTAGTGGCATTAGAGCAGCAACGTATGAAGAAGATTTTGTAATTCAAAAAGGAAAGTGGACAAGAAACATAGTTCATGCTGCGGGAATACAATCTCCTGGGTTAACAGCGGCTCCAGCGATTGCGGATGATGTTGTAGCATATGCTTGTGAGCTTTTGGGTAAGGTTAGTAGAAATGAAAATTTTAATCCCATTAGAAAAGGAATCACAAGGGTAAACAAATTATCCTATGAGGAAAGAAACAAATTAATTTTGAATCATCCTGACTATGGACAAATTGTTTGCCGCTGTGAGGAAATAAGCAAGGGAGAAATTATTGATGCGCTTCATCGTCCCATCGTTGTAGCTTCCGTTGATGCGATTAAAAAAAGAACAAGAGCGGGAATGGGGAGATGTCAAGGGGGATTTTGTCAGCCATTGATCGTAGATATCATTGCCAAAGAAACGCAAAATAAACTAGAAAGCATTAATAAAAAAGGGGATGGTAAAATTTTATTATACCAAACCAAAGGTGAACAACATGAATAAATATGATGTCGTTGTTATTGGTGGTGGACCGGCCGGCTTAGCTGCTAGCAATAGTGCCCATAGCAACAAAGCGAAAACATTGTTGATCGAACGCGAAGGGCAATTAGGAGGAATTTTAAAACAGTGTATCCATGATGGATTTGGACTACAGCGCTTTAAAGAAAAACTAAGTGGACCTGAATATATTCATAAGGAAATAGAAGAATTATCTTCAGAAATAGAGATAAGTTTGCTGACTTTTGTCACTAAGATAACGAAAACAATTAGTGGTTTTGAACTTGTTTTGGTCAATCGTCAAGGAGTCAAAAAAATAGAGACTAAAAAAATAATATTGGCAACAGGATGCCGAGAAAGAACATCCAAACAAGTTGCTATTCATGGAACAAGCCCAGCAGGAATTATAACAGCAGGAACGGCACAATACTATATCAATATTCTAGGAGAAATGCCAACGAGAACGTGTGTGATTCTTGGTAGTGGAGATATTGGCTTAATTATGGCACGACGTATTACTTTAGAAGGGGGAAAGGTCCTTGGTGTTTACGAAGCAAAAAGTACACCAAGTGGACTAACAAGAAATATTGTTCAGTGTTTAGAAGACTATCAAATCCCCTTATATTTGAGCCACACTATTACGAAAGTGTTTGGTGATTATCGATTAGAAGCAGTCCAGGTAAGCAAGGTGGATGAAGATATGCAGCCAATTAAGGGCACTGAGCACATCATAGTTTGTGATGCGCTGATTTTGTCGGTAGGGCTGATTCCAGAGAATGAAATAGCAGATAGCATTGGAGTAAGGTTAAATCCCAAAACAAAAGGACCTCTTTGTGATCAAACATTGATGACAAGCATGAACGATGTTTATTGCTGTGGGAATGCATTACATGTGAATGATTTAGTAGACTACGTTTCTGAAAGTGGAGAAATAGCCGGAGAAAACGCAGCAAGAAAACAAGAAAATAACTTACAAGACTTAGTAGAAATAAAAACAAACGCGAAAATTATGTATACGGTGCCATCTTTGATAGATTTTAATCGGGAAACAAAGAAAGTCATTTTATATTTTCGCTCAACGAAGGTATACGAAAAACAAAAACTAATGATATATTGTAATGGAGAAATGATTTTCTCTAAAAAATATAGTTTTGTGAAACCGCCAGAAATGGAAAGAGTGGTACTAGATTTATCAAGTGTGAAAAATGTTCATGAAATTACTGTTATTCTTGATGATGAATAACATCTAAAAAATCCCAAGACGAATACAAAAGTTGCTACTCGTGAGATATTAGTATATAATTAATTTGTAAAACGAATAAAAAGACATATAAAAAACAGGAGAAAGATGTGGAAAAAAAGACATTAATTTTAACATTTGATTGTGGTACACAAAGCATTAGGGGTTTAATCTTTGATCAACAAGGTAATATCCTAGCAAAAGAGCAAGAATATTTTGAACCTTATTTTTCTCGCGAACCGGGGTTTGCCGAGCAAAAATGGGAAGTTTACTGGTACGCTTTTACTACTGTTTCTAAAAAGATTCACCAAAACAATCCTGAATTGGTAGAAATGATTGCAGCTGTAACAACAACGACAATTCGCGATACCAATATTTGTATTGATAAAGAAGGAAACATTTTGCGTGACATCATTGTTTGGATGGATCAAAGAAAAGCAAAATGTGAGAAGCCTTTACCTAAGAAAAATTCGCTTATCTTTAATTTAGTGGGGATGGGCGAAGCACTAGAAGGTCAACGTAAAGTTACAAAAAGCAATTGGTTACAAGAAAACGAGCCAGAAATATGGGATAAGACATATAAATATTTGTTGTTTAGTGGTTATTTAAATTATGTATTAACAAGTAAAATTGTTGATTCTTATGCTAATCAAGTGGCACACATTCCTTTTGACTATAAAAACAAAACATGGCAAAAAGAAAATGCTCTAACTTTCCCTGTGTTTAATGTTCCGATAAATAAACTACCAGATTTGGTAAATCCTGGTGATGTTTTAGGAACAATTACAAAAAAAGCAAGCCAAGAAACAGGAATCAAAGAAGGAACACCACTCATTGCTACTGGTTCAGACAAAGGGTGTGAAACATTAGGTAGTGGAGTATTGAGTGAAAATGCCGCTTCGTTGAGTTTTGGCACCACAGCAACAATTCAGTTTGCTACAAAAAGATATATTGAACCGGATGCTTTCTTGCCAGCATATCCAGGAATTGTAAAAGAATATTATAATCCAGAAGTACAAATATATCGTGGTTTTTGGATGATTAGTTGGTTTAAACAAGAGTTTGCTCAGCGTGAAGTAGTGGAAGCTAAAAAATTAGGAATCGCGCCAGAGCTGATTTTGAATAAAATGCTATCAGAAGTTGCACCAGGATCAGAAGGACTGATTTTGCAACCATTTTGGGATCCGATGCTTAAGAATCCTGAAGCGAGAGGGTCCATTATAGGGTTTACCTCTGATCACACTAGAAAGCATATTTACCGGGCGATTATTGAAGGAATAGGCTATGCATTATATCATGGTATGAAATCGGTAGAAAGACGAATGAAAACCAAGATTGAGTATCTAACGGTATCTGGTGGCGGTTCACAAAGTGATGAAATATGTCAAATAACAGCAGACTTATTTGGCTTACCGGTAAAAAGAATTCAAACGTATGAAGCATGTGGACTGGGAAGTTCTATGGTAGGATTTGTAACATTAGGGGTTTATCAGGATTACCACGAAGCAATTGATCATATGGTTAGATATGTGAAAGTGTTTGAACCTAATCCAGAAAACTATGAAATATATCAAGAAATATACAATGAAGTTTATAATAAAATATATAAACAATTAAAGCCGTTATACTCAAAAATGAAAACAATGGCAAAAAAGAAGGAGGATAAAAATGAAACCATATAAGGATTTTGAACCGCATTGGTTTGAAGAGCCAGCACCAAAAAAGAGTTATCGTTCTATCTTTAAATGGGGAGACCCTGAATTTCGTAAAATTCCTCGTGAAAATCTTTATAAATTGATGAAAGAAATCTTTCACATGAGCGACGATGACTTTAAACAATACGATGGTGATTTAGGATTAGATGAAGTCAAATATGATATTCCTATTGGATTAGCAAAGGAACATATTGCTTATTTAGAATGTGTTGTGGGTAAAGAATTTGTGCGAATGGATGACTATTCTCGACTAAGCGTTGCTTATGGAAAAACAATGTATGATTTACTAAGACTACGAAAAAAGATAATTGAGAACATCCCTGATGTTGTTGTTTATCCTGATAAGAGGGAAGAAATTGAAGAAATCGTTGCTTATGCAACAAAGCACAAGATTCCTGTTTATGTTTATGGTGGGGGTAGTAGTGTTACCCGTGGTGTAGAGTGCATGAAAGGTGGAATATCTTTTGATATGCGCTTAAGATACAACAAAGTAATTGAATTTAATGAACAAGATCAAACAATCACTGTCCAAACAGGAATGAGTGGGCCTAAGTTAGAAGACACTTTAAATCATGCTCCAACACTTTTCAACGCGAAAAGAGCATATACTTGTGGGCATTTTCCCCAATCTTTTGAATATAGTTCTGTCGGTGGCTGGGTAGTAACAAGAGGTGCGGGACAAAATAGTACTTATTATGGTAAAATCGAAGATTTAGTTTTATGTCAGAAGTATGCTACACCGAAAGGGATTATAATTACTTCTAATTATCCTCGTGAAGCAACAGGGCCCTCTATCAATCACATCATGATGGGATCAGAAGGAGCTTTTGGGGTTCTAACGGAAGTTACATTACGCGTATTTAGGTATATGCCAGAAAATCGCATTCGCTTTTCCTACATGTTTAAAAATTGGAAAATAGCGCAAGAAGCAGCTCGTGAAATGATGCAATGTGAAGCGGGGAATGCCTCTGTATTTCGACTATCAGACCACGAAGAAACAGATATTATGATGAGGTTATATGGTGTTGATCAGAGCCTATTGGCAAAATTATTTCAATTTAAAGGATTAAGGCCAATGGAAAAATGCCTTTTCTTAGGCTTTACGGATGGTGAAAAAGGATTCTCACGCAATGTAGCAAAAAACATTAGAAAAATTGCCCGAAAATATAAAGGCATGAACTTAACGGGAATGGTGACAGAAGCTTGGGAAAAAGGAAGATTTAATGATCCATATCTTCGCGATTCAATGCAAGATTTTGGAATTATGACAGATACATTGGAATGTTCTGTTAACTGGTCAAATATGCAAGAAGTATATGAAAAAGTTAGAGCTTACTGCAAGTCAAGACCAGATACAGTATGTACGACACATATGTCACATGTATATCCTCAAGGAGCAAATTTATATTTTATTTTCATTGCAAAGATGAATGAAATAGATGACTTTAAAAATTATCATAGTGGTATCCTCGATGCAATTCAATCATCAGGAGCGGCAATGAGCCATCACCACGGAATCGGAAAAATGTTTGGACCTTGGTTAGAGGGTCAGTTAGGTAAAAACGAATATCAAATCATCAAAGCTTTAAAAAAACATTTTGATCCCGACAATATAATGAATCCTGGAGGGACTTTAGGCTTAGATGCCAAAGAAGAAGACAAAAGATTTTTAAAAAAGTAACAATTTACTAACAAAAAAAGAGCTAAAATATAGCTCTTTTTTCTATCTTTTTTCAAAGAGAATATCTATCATAAAATACTTTAATTTGCTAGAATAGTTAAGGGGTGTTTTATGAACGAATTTACATTATATTTTGTTGAGAAAAATGATAAAACGATTATTTGGGATTTTAATGGAGCTAAGATAGAACATTGTAATTATAAAAAAATTTTAAAACAAGTCTGTGAACAAGAAATAACAACCTTAAAAGCTAGACAGGAAATTGTTGCAAAGATAACAAATAGACATAACAATATTCCGCTTTATGTAAATGAGAAACTGATCTTTTTTAAGATTAAAGATGATGATAATATCTGGATTAATTTTTTTAATGTTTTGTGGTATGAAAGTGAAAACAATAAAACAAGGGTATTTTTTAAGAATGGCAGCACAATATTGATAAATAAAAAAATAAAATATTTAAAAGAAATGGCAAAACTTATAAAAAAGATAACGTTTTACACACAAAAATAGTAGTGTAAATATATACTTTTAGATAAGAATGTGGTATAATACTATGGTAAAAGGTGTGATGACTACTGGACACTATATTGTTGAAAATAGACATTTCGAGTTTTTTTGAATATTGGACGGAGCTAGCAAATAATAATGTTTTCTTAACGATTTTAATTGCTTTATTGCTTCCAATTCTAGAAGCTATTTTACCGTTTCTACCTTTGGTATTTATCGTTAATTATAATATTGTCATGTTTAATGCTGTTTTTAGCTTTGCGGGTAATTGGATCTTAGCGCTATTGGTATCAGCATTGGGAGCAATTATTGGAGCGGTGCTTATTTTCTTTTTACTAAAGTACTCGTTAGGGAAATGGTTTCGTAAAAAAGTTGAAAAAAATGAAAAAGTTGTTAAGGCGATGGAGTGGATTAACAAAGTTAATACTTCATACTTAATTATAATAATGTCTAATCCGTATACGCCAACATCTATATTTAACTATGCTATGGCGCTTTCTGGGTTTGCAACAAAAAAATATTTATTAATCATCGTTATTACCAAGATCATAGAAATATCGCTATTAGGTTTATTAGGAGTTGTTTTCAAAATAGGAAACAGTGTTATGTCATTTGTTTGGATTACACTAACATATATTATCCTATATGTTTTAGTTTGGTTAGGTAAAAAATGTTATTTAAAAAGGAGAAAAAAAGATGAGCAAAAAAACAATGAAAGATGTTGAATTAAA
>JAQUVC010000059.1 GCA_028693535.1 Bacilli bacterium | reverse complement strand
AAATGCTTTTTGAAAAAGATATTGATGCTGTTGGCACCTATAAAATCACTATTCAACTACACAAAGAAGTCAAAGCGCTAATGACTGTCAATGTTGTTGAAAAGGAATAGCGTATGGAAAATCAAAAAATAAAGAAAATTCCATATAGTGCTGAAGCGGAAAACTTTGTTTTGGGGAGTTTATTAATCGATAATAGACTTGCTTTGGAATACTGTAGTCGCTTAGATGCTCAAGATTTCTATGTTCAAGAAAACAAGAAAATCTTTACTGCAATTCAAAATCTTTATCTAATACATGCGAAAATTGATTATTTATCAGTCATTGAAGAATTAAAAAGACTGAATGATTTTGATCGAATTGGGAAAAATTATTTAATAGACTTAATGGATATTCTTCCTTCTCATGTTGTAGCGGAATCTTACGTAGATGTTATCTTGCAAAAGAGTCTAGAAAGAGAACTATATTTTGCAGTTAGTGATATTAGTGATGATATTTTAGCGGGGCAGACGGAATTTGAAGCCTTGTTAGAAAACACTGAAAAAACTGTTTTTCAAATTGTCAATAAACGAAGAACAACTCCTTTCATGAAAATCGATGAAGCAACCGAAAAGGTAATGCATATCATTGAAGAGAACAAAAAAACAGAAGGTAAGGGAGTTATCGGTTTAGACACTGGGTTTAAGAAGCTAAACGAATATACGCTAGGCTTTCAAAAGGGTGAATTGATTATTCTTGCCGCCCGTCCTGGTATTGGTAAATCTGCTTTTGCGCTAAATGTTGCTGTTAATGCATGTTTAGAACTGAAAGCACATGTCGCATTTTTCTCATTAGAGATGAGCGTTGATCAATTAGTAATGCGATTATTGAGTTCTAAAGCCAATGTTCCATTACAAAAAATTAGAAGCGGAAACATGACACCAACAGAAATGACTAAGGTTCTAGCAGCAAAAGCAAAACTAGATGATAGTAATTTGTATATTGATGAAGGAATTAGTGGCAATTTAGAAGATGTGAAAGTAAAGTGTCGTAAGCTAAGACGAGAAGGAAAGCTAGATATTATTATTATTGACTATCTGCAACTTCTTTCTTTAGCAGCGGGACAAGATAAATTGAGCACGTATGAACGTGTTACCAAGTTATCACGTGGTTTAAAGATGTTAGCACGGGAATTAAATGTTCCTGTTTTGGCATTATCACAATTATCACGGGCAATTGAAAAGCGAAGCGAAGATGAACAAACGCCAATGCTGTCAGATTTGCGAGAATCTGGAAGTATTGAGCAAGATGCTGATATAGTTATTTTCCTACATCGCCGTACCACAAAAAAAGAAGAGACAGAACAAAAAACAAGTAATCGAAGCCGCAAGACGGAAGTGTTTATTTCTAAAAATCGTCAAGGAGAAGTAGGATCATTTGAATTAATATTTAGGGGTGACTGCTCTGTTTTCAACGAAACAGAATAATTTATATAACAAGAAAGGTGTCACATGTTAGAACGATTAAAAATAATTGAAGCAAGATATAATCAAATTGGTGAAGACTTGCAAAAATCAGAAATAGTCAAAGATATTAAGAAAATGACGTCATTAATGAAAGAATTGCGATCATTAGAAAAAATTGTTACTATGTATCGTGAATATCTAGAGGTAATGAAACAAATTTCTGATTTGAAAGAATTAGCCAAGGATGATGACGATGAAATAAAAGAAATGGCGAATTTAGAGTTGGATGAAAACTTAGCCAAAGAAGAAAAACTAATAGAAGATTTAAAGATACTACTAATTCCTAAGGATCCAAATGATGAAAAGAACGTTATTTTTGAGATACGAGGAGCAGCTGGTGGTGATGAAGCAAATATTTTTGCTGGCGATCTATTTAGAATGTATACACGTTTTGCAGAAGCAAAGGGATGGAAGATAGAAGTGCTATCAGCAGATGTTGCTGAATTAGGTGGATTTAGTCAAATCGAATTTATGATGAGTGGGGATAATGTATATTCGTTTATGAAATACGAATCAGGAGCCCATCGTGTACAGCGAGTTCCTGAAACAGAGTCACAAGGACGTATTCAAACATCAACAGCAACGGTTTTGGTTATGCCCGAAGCAGATGAGTTGGATGTACAATTGGATATGAACGATGTAAGAGTAGATATTTTTTGCTCATCAGGACCTGGCGGACAAAGTGTTAACACAACAAAATCTGCTATTAGAGTAACACACATACCAACAGGAATTGTGGTTTCTTGTCAGGATGGAAAGAGCCAACACGAAAACAAAGCAAATGCATTGAAGGTGTTGCAAGCGAGATTATATGATAAATTAAATGAAGAGCGTCTTGAAAAAGAGGGAAAAGAAAGATTATCAAAAATTGGTCATGGAGACCGTAGTGAAAAAATAAGAACTTACAATTATCCTCAAAATCGTGTAACGGATCATAGAATCGGTTTTACTATTCAACAATTGGACCGTGTCATGGAAGGAAAACTGGATGCAGTCATTGATGCATTGATTACAGAGGATCAAAAAAGAATATTATCCAATCAGAAATAGGTGTCTCAATGATACAAATGCAAATTAACTTAAAAGCAATTTTAAACAACATCAATAGAATAAATCAGTTATCTAATAGAAAAGTTATTCCTGTTATTAAAAGCAATGCCTATAATTTGGGAGATATCGAAGTCGGTACCTATTTATCAGAAAATGGGATAGAATATTTAGCAGTCGTTGATACAGAAGAAGCAAAACGACTAGTAGCAGCGAAAATCAATGCTCATATTTTAGTATTGAATGGAATCTCTCCAAATGAAATGGAGTTTTACGAACAAAATCCCAATTTGATCATGTCGGTGAATAGCTATAAAGAGGCCTTGGATCTGGTTCAAAATTGTTTGATAGAAAACATACGAGTTCATTTGCAAATTGAAACAGGTATGAATCGATTGGGAATAAAAAGTGTTGAAGAATGTAAAGAAATCATCGACATTTTAAAAAGTGCAAACATTAAAATTGAAGGAATCTATACTCATTTTAGTAGTTTAAACAATTTAGAAAAACAAGAATTAGAATTTAAAAAATATTTGTCTTTGCATAAATTCACGATGGTTCATTGTGCTGCGACATCTACATACAAAGCCACAACAATCGGAAATTATGTACGTGTAGGATTACAAATATATGGTTTTGAAACGAATGATGCGTTTACACAAGCTTTGATGATATATACAAAACCGATTGCTATTAACGATGTGAAAGCGCAAGAAACAGTTGGTTATAGTGAAGCATTTGTTGCAACGAGTGCAACGCGTGTTGCTGTTTTACCCATTGGTTATAGCAATGGATATTCGCGTCATTTATCGGGATTTGTGGTATTTGCTGAAGGGCAAAGATATCAAGTCATAGGTAAAGTATGTATGAATCATTTGTTTGTTAAGGTAGATGAAAAAGTAAATATGGAAACGAAATTTTATATTACATGTGAAGAACTACCAATAAAAGAAATGGCAACATATCTTAATACAATTGAACATGAAATTTTATGTATGTTTCACATCAATAACAAGGAATATATCAAATGACCTATCGGAAATTGATTGAAATCAATGTAAAAAAAGCATTCAAACGAAACAAAGAAAAAAGTGCTATTATGATGATGGTGCGAGAATTGGCGGGGTTTTCTACATCTTTACTGTATATAAACTATGATGTTGAAGTTAGCAATCAAGTGTTTATACAAGAAAAGCTCAATGAATATTTGGAAAATGATATTGCTCCGCAATATGTCTTAGGATATACATATTTTTATGGCAATAAAATAGAAGTCAATCCGGATGTTTTGATACCGAGAGCAGAAACTGAGGTTCTTGTTGATGAAGTATTAAAACTCATCACTCTTGAAAAAGAAGTGAAAGTTGTTGATATTGGGACTGGTTCTGGTTGTATTGCAATTGCTATCAAAAAGCAAAGACCCAAAACAACTGTTTTGGGTTTAGATATATCATCAAAAGCAATTGACATTGCTCGAAAAAATGCTAAAATGAATGATGTTGCAATTATCTTTAAACAAAATGATATGTTAGAAGGGCTAGAAGATAAATTTGATATCTTAATATCCAATCCGCCATATATTGATAAAAGCGACTATGTTGAAGATATTGTTTTGAAAAATGAACCGAGTTTAGCTCTGTTTGCTGAAGAAAAAGGGTTCTATTTTTTTCGAAAGATATTAGAAGAAGCTACTGTTGTGATGAATCATAATTTTGTTATTGCATTTGAAATCGGTTATAATCAAGCACCAGGAGTTTTGGCTTTGGCTGATCATGTTTTTCCTAAAGCTAAAAAAAAGGTGACTAAAGATTTTTGTGGTAATAATAGAGTTGTTATCATTTATAACTAGAAGAGGAAGCTATGAATAAACTATTAATGTTTTTGTTAGGGCTTATGCTTTTATCAACACCACAAGCGATATTTAGAGATAAATTTATTGCTAGTGTGGATGAAGCATATAGTGAATATACAATAATTGCTGATTATACTAGTGAATTGTATTCTATTCAAATAGTAAAAGGGCTTATCAATGAGAAAGCCACTTATGGAATTTCGTTTTTTAGTAGTAGAGCTGGAGATTATTATTTATATTTTGAGATTGATTCTATTGAATATAAAATAAGCCCAGATAGTCGAGGAGACTATCAATTGTTGGGAATTAAGTGGCGTGATTACGAGCAAGTAAAGATTAAAATTTATAGTAAAGACGGAAATCTTCAATATCCAACACATCCTACAGTTCTAGAAAAGTTTGATAAGAGTTCCTTTACTGGCAATCATATGGGTTTAGATGAAGGAGGAACGTTAACTTCATTGAAAAAAGTTGATGGCATAATCAATTTTAATGTTTATTTTATTGTAGCCTTAATTATTATTGCTATTTGCGTTATCGTAATTACGATATTAGCGCTTACGAAAAGAGGAATGTTCTCTAAAGAAGTTAGAAAAGAAGGCGTTTTTGATTTTAAAGAATTCATTGATAAACAAATTACATCACAAGATAATGATGATTGGATTGAAGTAAAACCAGAATCTGATATGGAAAAACCTGCGAATCAAGAAAATCCAAGAGAAGTTTATGAAAAAGGACATCGTTACGATGATGATGAAATTAGTAGTATTGATGTTAGTAAGCATTTACAAGATGCTGGGTTTGTGGTTGACTATTCTTTAGCGGGTGATGAAGAAAAAAACATGATAATGTTAGAGTTGATGCACCTAAAAAATGAAAGAAAAATAAGCAACGATGTCTATCTTGAGGAGATATATAAACTATGGAAAAAGTAACTTTAAAAGAACTACTGTGTTTGGAAAAAGAGGATTTAAAAGGAAAATTAATTTGTTTTCCTACAGATACCGTTTATGGTGTCGCAGCAATAGCAAGCGATAAAGAAGCGGTTGAGAAGATTTATAAGATGAAAAATCGTAGCGAAAGAAAACCTTTGGCTTTATTATGTAGTAATATCAAACAAATTGAAGAATATGTTGAAGTAATTGATGAAACAGTATTATTCTTGATGAAAAAGTACTGGCCTGGAGCATTGACAATCATTTTCAACAAAATACCTGGTGTTGGCGATCATCTAGCAAAAGATACAATTGCATTTAGAATGCCTAATTCTAAAATAGCATTGGCCATCATAGACCGATTTTCCATTATGGCAACGACATCGGTTAACTTAAGTGGTGAAATTGAAATTAATGATATTGAAGAAATCGCAGAAAAATTTGGTGATTGGATTGACTATATTGTTACAGATGAGGCCTATTTGTCTAATGTGCCATCTACAGTTCTCGATGCAACAGGAAGGTCTTTAAATATTGTTCGCGAAGGTAATATAAAAGTATAAAAAAAGCACATCGTTTGATGTGTTTTTTATTTTAGATTACTCCTTCAGCAACCATAGCTTCATAAATTTTTAAGAATCCTGCAATGTTCGCACCAACAACTAAGTTGCCTTCTTTGCCTACTTTTTTAGCGGTATTATAGCAAGTTTCAAAAATATTTTCCATAATTGAGTGAAGTTTGCTGTCAACTTCAGCAGCGGTCCAACTGAAGCGCATTGAGTTTTGACTCATCTCTAAACCTGATGTTGCTACCCCACCTGCATTAGCAGCTTTGCCAGGAGCAAATAAAATATTATGATCCATTAAGTAATCAGTCGCTTCAATGGTTGTTGGCATGTTAGCTCCTTCACAAACCATCATTGTGCCATTGGCAACTATTTTTTTGGCTTCTTCAATACCCAACTCGTTTTGAGTTGCACAAGGGAAAATGATGTCTGCTTTGATTGTCCAAACACTTTTATAATCAGGAACGAACTTACAAGAAGGTTGATACATAAGATAACTATCAAGATTTTTCTTTTGTTTTTCTTTTATGTCACGAACATAATTTACATCAACACCATTTTCATCATAAATATAGCCGCTGATATCACTCATCGCAATGACTTTTGCACCTAGTTCTACAGCTTTCATTGCGGTGTAGGTTCCGACATTACCACTACCAGTTACGATAACGCGTTTTCCTTTTAGGCTATCATTTTTTATGTTTTTTAATATTTCTTCAGCAAAATAACAAACACCATAACCAGTTGCTTCTCTTCTAACTAAACTACCGCCAAAGCTAAGTCCTTTGCCAGTGAAAGCACCTGTAAATTCATTTTTTAGCTTTTTATAGTAACCGAACAAATAACCAATTTCGCGGGCACCAACACCAAAATCTCCAGCAGGAACATCAAGGTCGGCACCAATATGACGATACAATTCGCTCATAAAACTTTGGCAAAAGCGCATGATTTCATGATCTGATTTTCCAGTTGGAGAAAAATCAGATCCACCTTTACCGCCACCCATAGGTAAGCCAGTAAGACTATTTTTAAACATCTGTTCAAAGCCTAGGAATTTCATAATTGATAATGTTACGGATTTATCAAATCTAATTCCACCTTTATAAGGACCGATTGCGCTATTAAATTGTACACGGAAACCTCGATTTACTTTGATTTCATTATTATCATCAACCCAAGGAACGCGAAACATAATGATGCGTTCAGGTTCAACAATTCTCTCAACAATAGAGTATTTTTCAATATCAGGATGATCTTGAATAATTAAGTCAATTGACTTTAGAAATTCTTCAACGGCTTGTAAGAACTCTGGTTCGTTTTTTGACTTTATTAACAATTCATTATAAACTTTATTTAAATAAGAACTTTCAAACATTTTTTCCTCCTAATTACGTATTATAATTTTACTATCATTTATTATAAATAACAACTAAAAAAAGCAAAATCAATTTTTAATCATGGTTTTAATTTAAAAAATAAAATAAATATTGCATTTCAAGAAAATAGTGCTATAATTACATAAACCGTTGATAAGGAAGTAAAACTAAAAATGTGTTGATAG
>JAQUVC010000058.1 GCA_028693535.1 Bacilli bacterium | reverse complement strand
TCCATTATTGTAATAATACGTAGAACTTTTCTTGTGGTTTTAATATCCTGACAAAGGTGTGAATAGATGGGATTGGCAATAATTGCAATAATAGGTGTAATGGATAAAATAAAACCAATCTTAGATTCAGTAAGACCGCTGTTAATTAAATATAGAGCAAAAAATGGATAGAAAAAGGCATCTCCAAAATAGCGAATCGCAGCGTTTAATTTATATTTTGTGATTTCTCTCATATCTTCCTCCAAAGTAAATAGATTATAGCATGCCTATCATAAATATCAAGAGATTTATACGATATTTCAGAAAAAAACCGCCATTTTAACATAACGGTTTTGGTGAGGCTATTTTACTAAATTATCATAAACGGCTTTGATTGTTTTTTCAAAATCTTTATTGCTTACGCCCACGATAATTGTCAATTCTTGTGCACCTTGAGCGATCATTTTAATATTAATATTTTCATTGCCAATGAGGCCAAATACTTTTCCAGAAATTCCTGGTTTAGTTACCATATTTCTTCCAACGACTGCAATTAAAGAGATATCATTATCAACAGTTATGTTTTTTACTTCTTCATCTTTATTTATGTCACTAACCAAATCATAGATACATTTTTCAACATCATTATTAGCAACAACAACAGAAAAACTATCAATGCTACTTGGAATATGTTCGACACTCACTTTATATTTATTGAAGATACTCAATGTATTTCTTATTACATTAAGTTTATTGGCATTGTGATTCTTAGTGATTGTGAAGGATGTAAAATTTTTCTTGCCTGCAATACCAGTTATTATTTGTGTTTTATCATCACAATTCTCTGTGATAATTGTTCCAGGATTGTCTGGTTCGTTAGTGTTCAAAATATTGATTGGGATATTTCCCTCTTGAACAGGAAAAACTGTTTCTTCATGAAGAACGCTTGCCCCCATATATGAAAGTTCACGTAATTCATTGTAAGTGATCTGGTTGATTCGCTTAGGGTTATCGATTATTTTTGGATCTGCCATTAAAATACCAGATACATCCGTCCAGTTTTCATAAAGAGTTGCCCCTAATACTTTTGCAACAATGGCTCCTGTGATATCAGAACCACCACGAGAAAATGTTTTAATTGCTTTGTTTGGATAAGAACCATAAAAGCCAGGAATTACAATTTTTTCAAATTTTTGGTAAACTTCATTAATTGCTTTTTCCGTTTTTTCATAGTTGACGAATCCGCTATAATCGAAAATAATCAAATCCTTCGCGTCTACAAATGTATAGCCAAGGTATTCAGCCATCATTTTTGATGTGATATATTCACCACGACTAGCCAAGTACTCAACGGATATTTCTTTGTTCAATTCTTTTGCCAGTAATGAAAATTCGCTTTCTAAATCGAGTTGTAATTGTAAATCTTTTTTGATTTGGTAAAAACGATCTTTAATCATTGTAAAGACATTATCAAAGGGAACAGAATAACGCAAATGAGCATGAAGTAAGTATAATAAATCGGTTATTTTACTATCACCTTTTTCCTTTTTACCCAATGCAGAAACAATAATTACTTTTCTATTTTCTTTTGCTTCCACGATTGCTTTTACTTTTTGAAATTGACTAGTATTGGCAACAGAAGAACCACCAAATTTAGCAACGACTAACATAATACCACCTCGATCCATTAGTTTTTTATCATTATATCATGGAAGAATGGCTTTGTTAAGAAAAAAATAAAAAAGTAGTGATAATTCTTTTTTTCCAAACTTCACCGAATTTCATATTAGAAATTACTAGTAATGATTATCAACAAAGAGGATCTTTTCTTATAAATCTTGTTTTAAACGTGTTTTTTTGGTATAATCAGTAGAAAGAGTACGATGAGAGGATGAATAAAATGGCTAAAATAACAAATGTTATTATCATTGATTCTAATACACTGCAATTAAATGTCGATGCCCAAAAAGGGGATGTAATTGATTTATTATCTCTTAATCAAGTTGATAATTCTTCATTAATAAAAAAGATTCTTGACAATACAGATGAAGAATATCAAAAGCGTTTACAAGAAGTGAAGGAAAAATTAAAGGTTGAAAAAGAAAGAGATATCGCTTTTCAAACGGAAAAATTAAAAGAAGAAATAACAAAGTATAAAAGGGACTTAGAGCATCAAAAAGAATTACTGGCAAAGGAAAAAGCAAACGAAATTTTACTTGCCGTCATGAAAAAAGAAAAAGAGTTACAGGCAAACATTAATCAATTGCAGCTTTCTTTACAAGCGAAAGAAAATGAAATCATTTTAGCAGTAAATCAAAAAGAAAAAGAATTGCAAAAAGAATTAAACGATCAAAAAGAAGAGATTAGTAATTTACGATTAACAAAATCTCTGCTAAGCGTGAAGAAAATAGGCGAAGAACTTGAAAATTGGTGTAATAATGAATACATTAGTTATTCCCAAAGTGGGTTTTATACTTCTTCTTGGGAAAAAGACAATGTTTCAATCAAAGAAGAAGGAGAGTTTAGAGGGACAAAAGCCGATTACATTTTTAAAGTCTATGCAACAGAAGCTAAACTAGAAAACGAACTACTAACTTCTGTAGTTTGTGAAATGAAAAGCGAAGACCCCAACTCAACAAACAAAAAGAAAAACTCTGACCACTATGCTAAATTAGATAAAGACCGTAAGAAAAAGCAATGTGAGTATGCGCTGCTGATTAGCGAATTGGAATGGGATCAAGCCAACGATGTACCGATTCGCCGTATTGAAGGATATGAAAAAATGTACATGGTTAGACCCCAATATTTCATGACTTTTTTAAGTATTATTATGGCTTTGAGCCTAAAGTATAAAGAATTACTGCTGAGAACAATAGAAGAAGCCGAACAATTTAAAGATAGTCAAGCAATTATTGATGAATTTGAAAAAATGAAAAAAGAAATTTTCGATAAACCACTGGATAAGTTAGAAAAACAAATAAAAGAAATAGCAAATAATGCCAATATCATTATCAAGTCGGCAGAAAAGATTATTACTTCTAGTGAAGTTCTAACAAGCTCAGTATTGGAAACAATAAAGAGTAAAATTGAAAATTTTAACATTACAAAAGTAGTAAATAAAATGAATAAAATGAGCAAAGAAAATGAATAGAAAGTTCGTTCAGGGTAAAGGCAATGAAAAAAGGATGTAAGGTATTACTTGTTATCGTTTTAATAGGGGTGATATTCATCACGATTATTAATTTGATTCCTCCTAAACGTGTAATTGAAAATAATCCATTTGTTAGTGAAAACAGTAAACCGATGGTTGTTGCTCATCGTGGGGGGAAAGTTCTAAACCCAGAAAATACAATCAAAGCGTTTGATGCGTGTATGATAGAGTATGATGTGGATGTTTTGGAAATGGATTTATGTTTAACTAAGGATAAGGAACTGGTTATTATTCACAACATGTATATCAATTCTTATTGTGATGTTGAGGAAATAACGGGGAATACAGAGCGTCATTATGTAGCTAATTATACGTATGATGAGCTACTGAATTTTAACTTTGGTTATCAATTTACTAATCAAGAAGGTAATAAGCCTTATGAAAATTTGTTGATTGGTGTTGATAGCGAGGCAAGAAAAAATGTGATTGCTGCCAATCATTTGAATCTTGTTAGAATCGCTGATTTGTTTGCTAGGTATTATGATATCTATCCAGAACTATTATATATTGTTGAGATAAAAAACGAAGATGCGCTAGGAAAAGAAGCAGCTGATATTTTGTATCAGTTATTGACAGCGGATTACCCGAATCTAGCATCCAAAGTAGTAATTGGTACATTTCATACGGAGATTTCGCAATATTTAGAGACAACGTATCCATCATTATTAACAGGAGCATCGATTGGGACAGCAGCAAAATTCATTATTACGCAAATGTTTGGTGTTAATCTATTTTACCAAGGGTCTTTTGTTTGTTTGCAAATCCCCATGTCTTATGAATTGAAAGGAATAAAGTTAAAATTGGCAAAGCAAAATTATATCGATAGGGCTCATAAATATAATATTGCTGTTCAATATTGGACAATTAACAATGAAGCTGATATGCGTAAATTGATTGCTATGGGTGTGGATGCCATTATGACAGATAACCCGAAGTTGTTAACCGAAGTTTTATTGTCTTATGAATGATTTTATTGAGTATGGTTAAGGCCATACTTTTTAAATGATTGGGTAAAAAGCCAAGGAATTATATTTTAATATTGGATTTTTGTATAGAAATTAACATTATTTTGTGTTATAATATCACAAGGAGGAAGTATCTATGACTATTAGTATTGGAAGCGATCATGGAGGCTATCAATTGAAAGAACAATTGATGGAAACCTTAAAAGAAAAGGGTTATAAAGTAATTGACCAAGGATGTTTAGGTCTTGAAAGCGTTGATTATCCTTTTTATGCACGACGTGTTGCTCGTGACATTCAAAATGATATTAGTACAAAAGGAATTCTTATTTGTACAACGGGTATTGGAATGTCAATAACAGCGAACAAATTTAAGGGGATAAGAGCAGCTCTTGTTACGAACGAAGATGCAGCCAAGTTATCACGCCAGCACAATGACAGCAATATTATTTGTTTAGGTGCTAAATATACACCTTATGAAGAAGCAATAAAGTATGTGCTAATATTTTTAGGAGAAAGCTTCTTAGGAGAAAGACACTCAAGACGAGTAAATATGATTAAAGAGGTAGAAGAAAAATGAATGGAAAACTTGTAATACTTGACCATCCCTTAATTGATCACAAATTAGCATTAATTCGTGATGAAAGAACGGGGACAAAAGACTTTCGCCAGACAGTATCAGAGATTGGTATGTTAATGGCTTATGAAGTGACTCGAGAATTGCCAACAAAAGAAGTAGAAGTAAAAACTCCTGTTGGTATTGCTAAAACATACATTTTAGCAAAAGAAGTTGTGGTTGTACCGATTCTTAGAGCAGGATTAGGAATGGTAGATGGTATTACAGCGTTGATTCCAACGGCTAAAGTTGGTCACATTGGCTTATATCGTGATGAAGAAACATTAGAACCAAAAGAATATTATGCCAAATTTCCAAGTATCATAACAGAGGCAGTGGTTTTACTGGTTGATCCAATGTTAGCTACTGGTGGAAGTGTTGTTCATGCAATTAATATATTAAAAAGCAGGGGAGTAAAAAACATTAGTTACGTTGGATTAGTTGGTGCTCCTGAAGGTGTTAGAAGAGTACAGGCGGCACATCCCGATGTAGATATTTTTCTTGCCGCACTTGATGAAAAATTAAATGAAAAAGGATATATTATTCCCGGTCTAGGCGACTGTGGAGATCGTTTATACGGTACAAAATAATGCGCAAAGAAGATCCTAAAGAGAAATATAAATCTTTTAAGGCCTTTGCAAAAGTATCGGGACTCGCTTTAGAATTGGTTACTACTATTTTGATAGGGGTTGTACTTGGTTCTTATCTTGATCGTAAATTTGATCAGGACTTTTTCACAATCATTGGAATCATTGTGTTCACACTTCTAGCTTGTTATAATTTTTTTAGGACGTTAACGAGGTTATAAATATGAAAATTAAAAAAGATAAGGAAAATGTTGAGCGCACTATCATCTTTTATGTTTGGATATATGCGATTTTTGTTGCAGTGGTTTTATTTCTTATAACATTTAAATGGGTATTGCCGCTTAGCTTTTTGCTAGGTGTAGCAACAAACCTACTATGTTTTTCAATGACCATACGCACCATCGATAAAATATTTAAATATGAAGAAGAAGATAAAAAACGAGAACTGATTAAAAACAACGTTGCTAAATATTTGATATATTTTGTTGTTCTAGCTTTGGCTGGAGTAAGTTATTATTTTAATAAAGATCGAGTGATTCACTTGGATGTCATTGCTACGGCTTGTGGTTTCTTTTCGGTAAAATTAATGATTTATTTTAAGTATTTTATTTATGAACCATTATTTATGAAAAAGAAAAAAACAGAGCCGAAAGACATAGCAGAAAGTACAGACGAAAATGAAACAAATAATTGAGTTTTATCAGAGTTTAACGCCACAAGTTCATGCATCATTGTGGATTACATTATTCTTGTTAATCGTTATTATCATCATCAGAATTGCTATGCGCAATTATACAGCAGACAAACCACCAAAAGGGATAATCTCTCTTGTTGAGGGGTTCGTAGCAATGATGAATGACTTTACAAAAAACATTATTGGAAAGCGCTGGAAGGCTTTGGCTCCGTATTTTGTTACGATAGCAATTTATTTGTTTGTAGCTAATATATCGGGTCTTTTTGGCTTTACACCACCAACAACGAGTTTAACAGTTACCTTAAGTTTAGCGCTAATCACCTTTACTTTGGTTCAAATTTTTGGCATAAAAAGTCAAGGAATATGGGGACATTTAAAAGGATTTACTGAACCGATTCCCCTGTTATTGCCCATCAATATTTTAAGTGAATTTGCTTCAGTACTTAGCTTGTCATTTCGTCTTTTTGGAAATATCTTAAGTGGAGCAATATTGTCAACGTTGCTTTATAGCTTTTTAGGAGGGTTTGCAGTTTTGATAACCCCACCAATTCATTTGATTTTTGATATTATTTTTGGATTATTACAAACATTAGTCTTCTGCATGCTTTCGGCTGTTTATATAGCGAATAAATTGCCAGAAGAAGAAGTTGAATATTTTGACTAACATAAGGAGGAAAGTATGAATTTTTTAATGGTTTTAGCAGAAGTAGTAAGTGAGTACAATGAGTTTTTTGTAAAAGGTATGGCTTGCTTGGGTGCAGGTATTGCGATGATTGCTGGTTTTGGTCCTGGTATTGGTGAAGGATATGCTGCTGGTAAAGCGGTTGAAGCTGCTTCACGTCAACCAGAAATGTTAGGAAAGCTAAGAACAATGATGCTTGTAGGACAAGCAGTTTCTGAAACTACTGGTATTTATGCATTGATTATTGCCATATTATTAATTTTCGTAGTATAAGAAATTTTTAAAAGGAGGCAAACTATGACACTTTCAATTGCCGATAAAATAAGTGAAATAATAAATGATGGATTAGAATTAATATTAAATCCTCCTGGAGGATTTGTTTCGGTCATCATTCAACTAATAGCTACTTTAATTCTCTTTTTAGCAGTTAGATTTTTGTTATGGGATAAAATAACAGCTGTATTGGAAGAACGAAAGCAAAAAATGGATGATGCTTATAAAGCCAAAGAAGATGCGTTGAAAGCTAGTGAAGAATTAGCACAACAGATGATAAAGGAAGAAAAAGAAGCTCGTGAAAAAGGACAGTTGATCATTGAAAGAGCGAAGCAAAAAAGCTATGTTGAAGCGGAAGAGATTATTGATAAAGCTAAGACTGACGCTAAACTTCGTCTTGAACAAGCAACGGAAGAAATTACAATGCAACGAGCAAATGCTGAAGAACAGATTAAAAAAGAAATTGTTGATGTAGCCTATTTAATGGCGGAAAAAATTGTTGAAAAAGAAATTGATAAAAGCAAGTATGATAATGTAGT
>JAQUVC010000057.1 GCA_028693535.1 Bacilli bacterium | reverse complement strand
ATTTCATAATCATAGTGAAAATGATATTAATTGACTATTTGGAATACAAAATGTATAATATTTATAGAAAAGAGGTTTATTATCATGGAAAAAGCGATAATCATTGGTGTTAACACGATAAGTGAAAGCCATATTTTCCTTGATGAGATTGAAGAATTAAAGAACTTATGTTTGGCTTGTGATATTGAAGTAATTGATGTCATTACGCAAAATCTAAATGATATAAATTCCTCAACTTATGTTGGCAAAGGAAAAATTGAAGAAATAAAAATAGCAATTAATAGTTTAGATGCTGAAACATTGGTGTTTAATGACGAGTTAACCCCTTCACAAATTAACAACCTTCAAGAAGCACTAGAAATTGCCATTTATGACCGTACATTTATTATTCTAGAAATTTTTAAACGTCGTGCAAAAACAAAAGAAGCTCTAATGCAAGTGGAAATTGCAACTTTAAAATATAGCCTTCCCCGCTTAATGGGTCTTAGACAAGGTCTATCACGACAAAGGGGTGCAGGTGGGGGATTTGCTCATGGAAGAGGTGCAGGAGAAACAAAATTGGAACTAGATCGTCGAATTACCAACGATCGAATCGTTGCTCTAAAAAAAGAGTTGGAAGCCGCGACCATATTACGTAAGCAGCAAAGAAAAACACGAAAGACAAATAATATGCACACAGTCTGCCTTGTTGGATATACAAATAGTGGTAAATCTAGCACACTAAATGCTTTATTAAATCACTCAAAAGGAATCAAAAAAGAAGTGTTCCAAAAAGATATGCTTTTTGCAACCCTTGAGACTTCAACAAGAGCGATTCAAACAGAAACCAACTTTCGTTTTTTAGTTACAGATACTGTAGGCTTCGTAAATAAACTACCCCATCATTTGGTCGAAGCATTTAAGTCTACTTTAGAAGAAATAACGGAAGCTGACTTAATTGTCCATGTCGTCGATGCCACCAACAGCAACTACAAATTGCAAATAGAAACCACTGAGCAAGTATTACAAAGCATTGGTGTACTAAATATTCCTACGATTTATGCTTTTAATAAAATTGATTTACTCGATGAATATTTATACATTCAACCACAATACATAAAAGCAATTAGAATCAGCGCTACTACAGATAAGAATATTGATAAACTAATTGAAATGATTCAAAAAGAACTAGAACGAGACTTTATTGAGATTACGTTAAGCATTCCTTACAAGGAACAAGAAATCATTGAATTTTTAAAAGATAATGGCTATGTTAAAGCAATAAATTATCTAGAAACTAGAATTGAAGTGTTAGGAAAGCTACCACAGCGTTTATTAAGTAAAGTGGAAAAATACAAATAGAGCATCTTTACCACTAGGAAATCCTAGTGGTTTTTAATAATTAAAAAAATGGGTGTATTTCACCCATTTTATAAAACAATATTAAATTCTTCCTCTAGCATTAATCGAAAGATTATTTGTTTGTCGAGATATGAAAAATCAATATTAACCAATTCATATTTATTATAACCGATAAAACCAAACTCATTCAAACTAACATTAATGTCAACCAAATAGCAATGGTAAACATCCTTCTTCTTCCCAGTAATTGTCACTACACCATATTTCTTAATCAGTTCCTCTGGAACTTCTAGTTTAAATTTTTGATTGATGTCTTCCATCATTTGGTCAACAAATGATGTTTTTTTCATTTTTAATACAATCCCTTTTTTGTTCTTGAGGAATACTTGAGTACCAAATTTGTAAACCACATATAGATACTCGGTTTTATTTGTTGTATATACCAATTTCTTCTTTTTAAAATTGAATCCTTCCCGACTTCCCTTAATAAATAATGTTGTGGGGATAAAAATCGTATAAAGCAAAGAACTTCCAGCAAACATAATATATATTCGGGGATAATAAGCTACCAAATAAACATAGTTATCAAGAACATATGCTATCGTAAATAGTAATGTAAGAACTACTCCAATAATCAAATGAATGAATCCTCTAATTTTTGGATTTATGGTTGTAATTATCCCATTAACGATAAAAAATATCAGTCCTAGACCTAAAACAGCACTAGCTGCTTCGCGCAAATAAATCATATATCATCTTCCTATCATTTCATGTATTGCAGAATGGCTTTTAAATATACCTCTACTCCTAGTATAAAAACATCTTCATCAACATTAAAATGGGAATTATGAAGGGGATAGATACAGTTTTTTTCTTCATTACGAGTACCTAGGCACATCATTGCTCCTTTTGCTTTGTCAACATAGTATGCGAAGTCATCAACACCCATCGAGACTGTATCCAATTCTAAATAGTTATCAACACCAATTGTGTCCATCACGACTTCTTTTAAAATCTCACAAACTTCAGGCGTGTTGATTGTTGGTATAACACCATCACGATATTCTAATTCATAATTTCCTTGATGAAGATTTGTTACGCTTCTAACAATCTCTTCGATTTGGTTTTTAATTTTCTCTTTAATCTCTTTATTATACGTTCTAACAGTTCCTTTTAAGTAAGCATAATCGGGAATAATATTAAATGCTTTTCCTGCTTCCATAACACATACTGAAATAACTGCTTTTTGTGTTTGATCTAATTGTCTATTTTTCATGCTTTGAATCATATTATATACTTCAACAGCCATTTGAATAGGATCGATTGACAAATGTGGATAAGCAGCATGCCCTGATTTACCTATTAATTTAATGGAAAAATCATCACAACTAGCATTAAACTCACCAAATTTAATTCCTATTTTTCCAGCATCAATTGCTGGGTTAACATGGAAGGCAAGGAATACATCGACATCATCCATTAATTTGTCTTGACAAACCAATTCTCCACCTGCAGTGGGTCCTTCTTCAGCTGCTTGAAAAACGAATTTCAATTGTCCATTTATTTCAATCTTTTCTTCTACTAAATATTTTGCTAACGTTAAAAGAATTGCTCCATGAACATCGTGTCCACAAGCATGCATTCTTCCTTGAATCTTAGATTTGTACTCAATATCGTTCATTTCTTCAATCTCTAATGCATCGACATCAGCACGAAAGCCAATTACTGGCTTATCCGTTTTCGTTCCAAGAATAGCTACAATACTACTACGCCCTATTCCAGTATAATATTCAATTTCTAATTTATCTAGTTCTTGAGAAATAAACTTTACTGTGTTATCAATATCAAATCCAATTTCTGGATGCATATGGATTTGTCTTCTAGCCCATACTGCATATGTTTGATATTTATCATAATTTTTAAGCATTTGTTTCTCCTTAGTCTATTGAATTGTAAATGATGTTTCCTTTACTAATAGTCATATAGATATTTAAATCTTTATCAATAATTGTTAAATCAGCATCTTTTCCCAATGCAATAGAACCTTTTACGTTATCAATACCTAAGTTTCTAGCTGGATTGATAGTTGCTAAATCAATCGCTTTTTCCAAACTTATGTTAAGTACATTGATGATGTTTTTGATTGCTTGATTCATTTTTAAGGTGCTTCCTGCCAATGTTCCATCTGCTAAACGAGCTTCTCGTCCCTTAACGATAACATCTTGACCACCTAAATTATAAATACCATCAGGCAAATGTTTTGATTCAATTGCATCTGTTACTAAAACGATCTTATCTAGTCCCTTGACTTTGCATAAAACTCTGATCGCTTCAGGGCTAACATGAACCAAATCAGCAATCAATTCAGCATAAATAGTATCAGCTAACATGACACCACCGACTGTTCCAGCCTCACGATGATGAAGTGGCTTCATCGCATTATAGGTGTGTGTAGCAGAAGTTACGCCATTTTTTGCTGCTTCTAACACTTCTAGTGCAGTAGCATTTGTGTGACCTATACTAGCAACTATTCCTTGTGAAAACAAATAATTGCACAAATCCTTACCATTTTCTTCATATGCTAATGTAACTTGTTTGATATTATTTCCACTTGCTGCTTGATAATACATAAATTCTTCCACGCTACAAGGAACAATGTATCTTTCTGGTTGTGCTCCTTTAAATTTAGGAGAAATAAAAGGACCTTCTAGGTGCGTTCCTAAAACAAACGCTCCTTCTTTGTTCTCTTTTTCAATATATTCTTTTATATTTTTTAAAGCTTTATCAATATTCTCTTCACTTTGTGTCATTGTCGTTGGCATATATGATGTTACACCTTCTCGAGCAATTGTTATAGAGATATTTTTGATATCGTCTAACGTAGGATACATAGAATCAGAGTGATTTGCTCCATGTATGTGTTTATCGATAAATCCAGGAACAATAATGAACTCATCACTTAATTCCCTTGCATCTTTTGTTTCATTAAAAGAAACTATTTTACCATTTTCAATAGCCAAAGAACTCTTTACAATTCCTTTTCCTTCAATATAAATATTCGCATTTTTAAAACCTTTCATAAATTCCTCCATTTTTTTATAATTTAAAGTTCATTGACATAATTTCAACAAAAGTTAACTCTTTTGTAATGTCATTTTTAATGTCTTTAAATTCAAAGACCCCTTCACTTGCTTTACGACCAACAACAATTCTATTTCTAACGCCAATTAAGTCAGCATCTTTAAATTTAACTCCTGGACTTTCTTGACGATCATCGAATAAACAATCGTATCCTGCTTTACTCAGTTTATCATAAATATTGAAAGCAATGTCGTAATTTGCTGTTTGTTCTTTATCTAAAGGTAAAATATGTACATCAAACGGACGAACTTCTTGTGGCCAAATTGCCTTCTCATCGCGGTAATGTTGTTCTAAAATAGCCATTAATAGCCTACTTATTCCCATACCATAACAGCCCATAATGACGGGCTTAACTGTTCCATCAGTATCGATGAAATTTGCTTTCATTGGCACTGAATATTTTGTGCCAAGCTTGAAAATATGGCCTGCTTCAATTCCTCTTGCATGTAAAATATGCCCTTTGCCATCAGGAGATAGGTCACCAACTTGAAGATTATGCAATTCCAAATTGCTAGCGAATTCGCTTTCGTCACTATAAACAATAGTATCTTCTCCAATTTCACACAAGATCATAAATTCTTCACTTGAAGATCCACCAATGTTTCCACTATCTGCACTCACGATACGATAATGTAATTCCATACGATCTAAAATATTTTGATAGGCTTTTCTTACTTTCAAATACCACTCATCTAAATCTTCCGCAGTTGCATGAAAAGTATATAAATCTTTCATAATAAATTCACGACCACGCATCAAACCAAATCTTGGTCTAAACTCATCTCTAAACTTTGTTTGAATTTGATATAAAGCCAAAGGAAGTTTCTTATAACTATTAATAAAATCACGAACAATGCTGGTGATGACTTCTTCGTGAGTTGGGCCCAAACAAAAGGCTCGTTCGTGACGGTCCTCAAGACGCATCAGTTCTTTACCATAAGCTTCCCAGCGACCACTTTCAACCCACAAATCTTTAGACTGCAATGCTGGCATTAACAATTCACTACAACCTATCTTATCTAGTTCTTCACGAATAATATGTTCAATTTTCTTAATAATCTTATATCCCAGTGGTAAATAAGAGTAAACACCAGCAGCACTTTGTTTTATATAGCCACCCCTAAGTAATATCTTGTGACTAATTACTTCTGCTTCTTTCGGCATATCTCTTAGTGTGGGAACAAATAATAGCGATTGTTTCATATATTTAACCTCTAATTCCTAATAATCTTAATATATCACCAAAAGTTACAACTATCATCAATCCAAATAATAAAAGCATAGTTACTGTAATCAATATTGTTTCAACTTTTTGGTTCGGTTTCTTTTTTGTAATGGCTTCATAACCTAAAAAGACAAGTCTACCACCATCAAGAGCAGGGATTGGTAGCAAATTAAGAAGTCCAATATTGACACTTAATAGACCTATTAAATTAAATATTGGCGCAATCCCTTGTGCAGCTACATCTTTTGTTAGACTAAAGATTCCAACAGGCCCTGATAAATTTTGAATTCCTACATCTCCACTAAATAGCAAGTCAAATGTATCTATAATTGCAGTAAAGGATGCTAATGTTCTTTTACCACTATATCCAAAACTTTTCAAAAAAGAGAACTTATATGTAGGTGATATTCCCATCGCCACTTTAACAGCAGGTATTGGTTCACCAGATGTTGTTGTTTGCTTTTCTAATAATGTCTTACTAAATGGTTTTATCGATATTTCTTTTTCAGTACCTTCTCTGATAACCTTCAATGTTATCCAGTTTTCTTCTTCACCATCGCCAATATAATTTTCAAATACATGATATACATCACCCCAAGAAGTAACTGCTTGACCTTCTATTTCAATTATCTGATCACCTGCTAATAATTCTACATTATTTGCAAGGTTATTTTCTACTGATGAAACCAACAATACAACAACTTTATCAGTAATTGTATAGTCACCAACAAATCCTCCATTATATACATATACAGCAGGAGTTAGTACCGTAGTATTTTCCTGGCCTTCACGAAGATATGTGATCTTAATTAATTCCAATTCTCCTAAAGTTTGATAATCATCCATAAATTGTGAAATATCATCCCATACTTTAACTTCTTGAATGATGGTACTGCTTTCAAGTTTTATTATTTCATCACCATCACGAAGTCCAGCGATATATGCAGGGGTTTCTTCTGTTAAGTCATCAACAACTGAAGAATCATAATTTGCATATCCTTGAATCAAACCAGCAATAAAGAATACTACTAAAGCTAATAGAAAATTCATTAATGGTCCCCCAAACATCACCATTGCTCGTGCTCTTTTTGGCTTTGCATTGATTGTTCTATTATAAGGAGCAATTTGAAATTCAATTTTCTTCTCATAAATCATTGCTTTTGCATCAACAGGATATTTCACAATCAAGTCACCATCAATGACTTCCATATATAGTAATCCCGTCTTTTCAACATCAAAAATATCATAGCTAATAATTTTATATATTGGATAATCTACTTTCACATCATCTACATCTAGATAAAATCCAGTAATGATTCCATTCTCAATTTTTAATTTTATTGTTTCCCGATTTTTGAAAGGGTCGTTTTCTAATTCTTCCCCTGCAATAGCACAAAAACCACCAATAGGAAATGCTCTAATAGAATATAGTGTTTCTCCTTTTTTCTTTTTCCATAAAATAGGTCCCATACCAAAAGCAAATTCACGACATAAAATATTTGCCCTACGAGCAAAGAAAAAATGCCCTCCTTCGTGAACCAATATTATGACCCCTAAAACAAAAATAAATACAATTAAGCCAATTATATAATCCATTAATTCACCTCATATGTTTCATAAATAATTTTTTTCACTTCACGATCTATCTGTAAAATAGCATTTAACGTAATCGCTATTTTATTGTTTGTCTGATATTGTTTCACCATTTCAAAAATGATTTTTTCAATATCAAGAAAACTTATTTTCTTTCTCATAAATAAATCAACAGCAGCTTCATTTGCTGCATTATAAACTGTTGGTAGGATTCCCCCACTTTCTCCAACTTGATAAGCGAGTTCTAACA
>JAQUVC010000056.1 GCA_028693535.1 Bacilli bacterium | reverse complement strand
GCGATCATTGATAATTCGTTTCTCAATTTGTTCACGATTATCCCCTCGAAGAGCCATCCGTAAAATCCTTGTTTCCTCTGCTGTGTCTAGATAAATAGCAAAGATTGCATTTGGCATCTTTTCTTGAAATGCTTTTAATCCATTCAAATCAAGAACAACTATTTTTTCCGCAGAAATATCCTTTTTTCTTGTTCCATAATAATTATTGTTATAAAATGTTGTTTCAACAAACTCATTATTTTCTTTCAATTTTAAGAATTCATCGACTGTAACGAAGTTATAAGAAACTCCAGCTACTTCATTGATTCTAATTGGCCTCGTTGTATAGGTTACAACCTTCTTCATTTTATAATTGCTAATCAATATGTTTGCTATTTCTGTTTTACCACTAGCGCTTGGGCCTACTAAAATTAACATATCGTTCCCCTAACTAATATCTTTTCCACAGTTTTTACAAAACTTAGCATTACCATCGTTGTCTTCATGACAATATCGGCATATCTTGATTAAAGTTTTTCCACAGTTGTCACAAAATTTTGCATCTTTATCGTTATATTCTCCACAATTAGAGCATTTTATTTTTTCGCTTTTTGTTTCACTGATGAGTGAACCAATGCTTTCTTTTGTTCCATCAACAATATAATTGATGTTATCTTTGGCGATTGGTCGTAATTCGTTACTGGTATAACTGGCATATGATTTCATATATCCTAAACTCAAAAAAACTGCACCAACAAAAATAAAAGGCATACTAACAAAGGTGAGAAAAAAATATTTTGGTGATTCAAAACTACCAAATGATATGAAAAACGAACCCATACCAATTGCCATCATGATGATTCCTGGAATCAAAAAAGCAACACCTAATTTTCGAAATAATTTGCGTTTTTTTGCTTGTTCAAGTTCATGTTTATCCATTTTTACACCTCAATTTACCATTTCATTTTACTATAAACGCTCCTTTATTGCAAGATAATTGAGCCTTGAAAATTAGACGAAAATAATATATAATTGTATTAATGACTTTAATTGAGGTAAACTATGAACAATCTAAAAAATGTAAAAGGAATTTTCTTTGATATTGGTTGGACTTTGTGTCGACCAGCAACAAATAGCTGGTTAATTCCCTTAAAAGCGAAAGAATATTTTAATCAAGAAGACCTTAACAACATAGAACAAAATAAAGTAAAGGCTGCTTTCAAAGAAGCATATACTTACCTGAATAGCTATCATTTAGTGCAAACAATTCAAGAGCAATATGATCGATTCAATCATTATTATCAAATAATTGCTTCCTCATTGCCAGAATTGAATTTAAACTCTGAAAAAATAACGGCTATTGTTGATGATTTGGTATATAATTATGATAATTTTATTCTTTTCCCCAATGTAAAAGAAGTATTAGCTACGTTAAGTAAAAAATATAAATTAGGAATTATTTCTGATACATATCCATCAACAAAAAAAGTGCTTGCGCATTTTGATATTTTACAGTATTTCACAGCTATCACTTTTAGTTGTGAGCTAAATGCATTTAAACCCAATAGCATTATGTATCAAGATGCTATTCATAAAATTAATATAAAATCAGAGGAAACAGTTTTTATTGATGATTTTTTAACAAATTTAGAAGGTGCTAATAAACTCGGAATCATCCCTATTTTAATCACGATGCGTCCTAATTCTGACCAAGAAACTAATTTCTTGAAAATTTCTAAAATAGAGGATCTTCTACATTATCTATAAAGAAAAGAAGTCGAAAATCGACTTCTTTTTTATATTTCTCTACCAGCAAATTGCGTTTGATATAAATCATAATAACGACCTTTTCTCTGAAGCAATTCGCGATGGTTTCCTTTTTCAACAACCTCACCTTTATCCATAACAATAATTAAATCAGCGTCTTGAATCGTTGATAAACGATGGGCAATAATCAAACTAGTCCTGTTTTTCATCAATGCAACCATTGCATCTTGAATATTCTTTTCTGTTCTCGTATCAACACTAGAAGTTGCTTCATCAAGAATCAAAATCTTTGGATCAGCAAGAATAGCACGGGCGATAGACAACAATTGTCGTTGCCCATGACTTAAATTACTACCCGATTCACTTAATAGTGTGTTGTATTGATCTGGTAATCGTTCAATAAAGTAATTAGAATTACTCATTTCTGCACTCTTAACAATTTCATCAAAAGAAGCTTCTAGACGACCATAGCGAATATTTTGCTCGATTGTTTCAGAGAATAGTACCGTGTCTTGGAGAACAATAGCCACCATTTGGCGAAGTTCTTCTTTTGGAATATCATTGATATTGATTCCATCAATACAAATCTTACCACTATCAGCGTCATAAAAACGCATTAATAAATTGACTACTGTTGTTTTACCACTACCCGTAGCTCCAACAAGGGCTATTTTTTGTCCGGGTTTTACTTCTAGACTAAAATTCCTCAAGACTTGTTCTCCATAGACATAAGAGAAATTAACATCTTCAAATGTAATATCACCTAAAATTTTTCTATCTTTAATGGATGCTTTTCCATCATCTAATTCTGTTGGAGAATCCATGACTTCAAAAACTCGCTCAGCTGCTGCCATTGATGATTGCAATTGCGCCCACAAATTTGCAATTTCAACAATTGGACGAGCAAAACGTCTTGTATATTGAATGAATATTTGTAAGGTACCAACCGTAACAACCGTTGTTGCTAGCCAGCTTCCTAAATTATTACCAGTTGCTGCTAACCAGCCACCAAATCCGCAAATTAATAGAAAACTAAGATTATTGATAATTCCCATTGTTGGCCCCATAATTCCACCAAGAATTTGGGCAGTAATACCTGTTTTCTTCAAGTCATTACTAATCGTATTAAACTCATTTTTTACTTTTTCTTCTTTTGAGTAAGCAGTAACAGTCTTATAACCAGTTATTGTTTCTTCAACATGACCATTCAGTTGTCCTAATAGTGTTTGTTGTCGCTTAAAATATTTACGCATGTATTTTGTTAAGATTCCAGTTACAACAATCGTTAAAATAACAGATACAAAACTAATGGCAGTTAAGAACCAATTCAATGTTAACATCACAGCAACTGTTCCAATCACTGTTAACACTCCAGAAAATAGTGAACCGATTGATTGCGATATCGTATTAGAAATACTATCCACATCATTTGTCATTCGGCTCATCAAATCTCCATGAGCGTGAGTATCCGTATATTTCACTGGTAATTTGATAATATGATCAAATAAATCCTTACGCATGGTCTTGACGGTGTTTTGTGACAATTTAGCTGCTAAAATACCTTGAAAATAATTAAAGCCGCTAGATAACAAATAGGTTCCTAAGATACCTGCGAGAGCTAGATATAGTTTACTAAATTCAACATCTAGTTTACCCTTACTTTCATCTATTGTAATAGTATCAATGGCGATTCCTTGAAGATAAGGGCCAATTAACGCTAAGATGGTGACAAGCAGGACGATAAAAATCAATGAATAAAATAAATGTTTGCTACTACCGATATATTTTATTAGGCGTTTTAACGTTTTCTTAATGTTTTTTGGCTTTTCACCAAACACTCTCGATTGCATTGGTCCGCCGCTTCCTGGACCACGGCCACTAGGAACTGCTCTTTGTGGTGCTGGAGATTTGCTATTCATCTTCTTCACCTCGCTTTAACTGCGAATTGTAAATATCTTGATATACCGCACAAGTTTGAATTAAAACATCATGAGTATCACAAGCAACTAAATTTCCATTATCAATAATGGCGATTTTATCCGCATTTTTTGCACTTGCAACTCGCTGAGCAATAATAATCAATGTTGTGTCCTTTAGATTTGCGCGCAATGCTCGATAAAGATTCGCTTCTGTAGCAAGATCTAGAGCACTCGTTGCATCATCAAAAATCAAAATCTCTGGTTTTTTAAGTAAAGCACGAGCAATTGATAGTCTTTGCTTTTGACCACCTGATAAACTCGAACCTTTTTCACTAATCATGGTATGATAACCTTCGGTAAAACTACGAATAAACTCGTCGGCTTGGGCAATGACAGCATACTTAGTAAGTTCTTCATCACTGGCAGTTTCGTTTCCCCATAAAAGATTAGCTTTGATTGTTCCAGTAAATAATTCTGCTTGTTGCAAGACAATACCAATTTTTTCGCGTAATGCCTGTAAATTATATTCTTTCACATCAAGGCCATCGACCAATACAGCACCACTTGTTGTATCATAGAACCGAGGTATTAAATTGACCAGTGAACTCTTACCACTTCCAGTTGATCCTAAAATAGCTAAGCTTTCACCTTTCTTTATTTTTAGATTAAAATTGGAAATAACTGGTTTACCAATTAAATTCGGATAATTAAAATTAACATTTCTATATTCAATGGTTCCACTCTGTAAAGACTCAGGATTTTCGTGATAAGCTACTTGAGCAGTAACAATTGGTTCACTATCTAAAACAGCATTTAATCGATCTACCGAAACTTTAGCTCGGGTAACAGATTGAATAATCATAGCTAGCATAATGACTGACATTAAAATTTGTCCAATATAAGTAAGTCCAGCCATGACTTTACCAACTGTCATTGGATCACCGGTACCACTTAGAATATCTGGTAAATCGACATGTATTTGTTGAGCCCCAAAATAAATGACAGCAACTACTATAATATATAGAAAGATCGTCATCAATGGATTCACAATCGCAAAAATCTTTTGAACTTTTAATGTTGTTAGAGATAAATCTTCATTTGCTCGTGCAAATTTTTTTGATTCATAATCTTCTCTTGTATATGCTTTTACAACTCTGACTCCATTGACATTTTCTTGCACAACGGAATTTACAGTATCTATCTTTGTTTGAACTTGTTTGAAAATCGGTAATGCTTTTTTCAAAAAATATATAATAATTAAAACCTGAATCGGAAGGATGACTGCTAAGATTAAGGCAAACTGAGGACTAGTGATATACATTAGAATAATTCCACCAATAAATAAAAAGATTGCCCGAACAAACATTCGAATTGCCATCGTAACAAAATTTTGCACTTGAGTGACATCATTGGTTATTCTAGTAACCAAAGATCCTGTTGTGAAATTATCTTTTTGTTCAAAAGATAAATCAACAACACGCGAAAAAGCAGCTTTACGAACATCATTTCCAAATGAATTGGCAGCAGCAGAAGCAAAAGCAGCGGAAAGAATACCACCTATTCCCGCAATTGCAACATATACTAGCATAATTAATCCTGTATTGATTACAACATCTAATTTCTCAGATAGATTTAGTGTTGTAGATAAGACTCCATTATCAACGATTCTTTGCATCAATTTTGGTTGTAGGAGTTCAAATACGACTTCCACACCCATAAATATTGGTGCTAGGAGAGCGATAAACCAATATGGCTTTAAATACTTAATAATTTTCTTCATCAAATCCTCCAAAGCTTAACAAGTTATCGATTGTCTTTTTTAATATTTCTTCAACAACCTTTTGTTCTTGTGAAGTAATATCTATCAAAGCAACACGTTCAATCTTACTAATTATCTTTTTCATTTCTTGATCCAATTTACGACCTTCTTCGGTAATATAAATTCTTATTTGGCGTTTATCCTCTGCATCTTCTTCTCGTCGCACTAATTTACTAGCTTCCATTTTTTGTAATGTCAACGAAATCGTTGGCGGAGCCATGTGAACATATTTCGCAATATCTAACTGCGTTATTCCATCTTGATAAGACAACATCATTAAAATGGGACGATATGTCGCAATGACGCCTACTTTATCTGCTTCAATTCGCATCCAATTACGAATAATTCGTGATAGTTCATTAATAAGCATCAGCATATTTTTATTTTGCATATTTCTGTCCTTCATTTTTATTCTCCTATATTAGTTTTAAAACTAATTAATATTATAAACCTAATATCTCAATAATGCAATATTTTTTTCTTTTTTTTATGATGTTTTTTATACTTTTTGTTAATAAAAAAACACTAATTTTCTTAGTGCTTGAATACTTTAGTGAATTTTCAATCATTTTTGTTTTTTTCTAGTAGTCCTTCGCGAATATTCCATAATTTTTGTGATAAATCAACATAATAGTTATGAGGATTTTCAAATCTCATTACTTCATCCCATAGCGTTTCTAATTGTTCTTGACAGTATGATTTAATTGTTTCAATATGTGGTAATTTATATACTTGTTTTCCATTTTTAAAAATAGGTACCAATAGTTCTTTGGCATCATAATCCGTTAAGGTTTTTCGTTTCCAGATTGCTTCAGGATCAAAGATTTCAATTTCATCTTGAGGAATCGTCTCATCATGAACAGTCAATAGATCGGCAATTGCTTTTTTTGTTGCTTTTTCATATAAGCGATAAATCTTTTTAAAATGAGGAATGGTAATTTTACCAATATTCTCACTAATTTTGATTTTAGGAATAATTTTTCCTTCTTCTTCAATGGCAACTAGTTTATATACACCATCAAAAACAGGACTGCTTTTTGCAGTTATCAATCTCTCACCAACACCAAAAGCATCAATCTTGGCATCTTGAATTAGTAAATCTCGAATAATATATTCATCTAATGAATTGGAAGCAACGATTTTACAATCAGGGTAACCAGCTTCATCCAACATCTTTCTTGCTTTTTTTGACTGATAGGCAATATCACCTGAATCTAAGCGAATTGCTTTTGGTCTTTTACCTGATGGTAATAGTACTTCATCAAAAGCCTTAATAGCGTTAGGAACACCACTTTTAATCACATTATAGGTATCAACTAGTAACGTTACACTATCAGGATACATCTTACAATAGGTTTCAAATGCAGTATATTCATCAGGAAATAATTGGACCCAAGAATGTGCCATAGTTCCTGTAGCAGGTGCTTGATATAAAAGATCTGCCATGGTACAAGAAGTTCCTGTACAACCAGCGATATAAGCAGCTCTTGCTCCCAAAATAGAAGCTTCAGCTCCATGAGCACGGCGAGCACCAAATTCAGAAATTCCTCGTCCTTTTGCTGCACGAACAATTCTTGAAGCCTTTGTAGCGATTAGCGATTGATGATTTAGGGTAGCTAGGACATAGGTTTCAATAAACTGTGCTTCGATTGCTTTACTTTTCACAATCAACATTGGTTCTTTCGGAAAAACTGGTGTTCCTTCAGGAACAGCATAAATGTCACCACTAAATTTAAATGTTTTTAGATATTCCAAAAATTGCTCAGAAAACATTTTTTTGGAACGCAAATAATCAATGTCTGTTTTTGTAAATTTAAGTTTTTTAATATAATCCACTACTTGCTCTAAACCAGCAGCAATTGCAAAACCTCCATTATCAGGGACAACACGATAAAATACATCAAAATAACATATTTTATCCTTGAAACCCGATTCAAAATAACCATTAGCCATTGTTAATTCATAAAAGTCGCACATCATAGTATAATTTGTCTTCTCCATTTATTTACTTCCTATTCTTTATTTTTATTTGTAACGATTCCATCACACTAAGAGTTTTATTGTCAATTTTATCTTCAAGCACATAAG
>JAQUVC010000055.1:2935-7622 GCA_028693535.1 Bacilli bacterium | reverse complement strand
CGTGGCGTGCACTCATAATATGGGGAATCAACCTATTTACTGGGCTTAACCCTTTGATCTTCTTCCCATCACTTCTTTTTCCAAACATGTATCTTTCTCCTTTTTTCGACAAGATATTGCTATTTTATCACAAAATGTCGTTTTTTTCAAGATATTTTCTCATGTCGATAAAATAAAGAATAGATGGTTTCCCATCTATTCTTTTTCTTCTTCTTTTTCTGGTTCGTGTTTCAAAATATCCGCAAAGGCAATGCCACTACCAGCAGGAATCAATCCACCAATAATGATGTTTTCTTTTAATCCTTCTAAATAGTCTTTCTTGCCACGGATGGCCGCTTCTGTTAGCACTCTTGTTGTTTCCTGGAATGATGCAGCTGATAAGAATGAATCCGATTTTAGAGAAGCTCTTGTAATACCTAATAATACCGGTTTTGTAATTGGAGTAATTTTTCCATTACTAATACATTCTTCCATATAGCCATATAGTTCGCTCTTAGAGATATAACTACCTGGCAATAAATCCGTTTCGCCTTCATTAACAACAACAACTTTTTGTAACATTTGCTTAATGATAATTTCTATATGCTTATCGGAAATATCTACACCTTGTGAGCGGTATACTTTTTGTACTTCTTTTAAAATGTATTTTTCTACGTCTTCAACCGTTCCAGCTCTTAATAATTCACGTGGATGGATTAATCCTTCTGTTAATTTATCTCCAGCTTTTACATTGTTTTTCTCACGAACAATTACTACTTTTCCACTATCGGTTAAGTATTTCTTTTCTTCTTGTGTATCTTTATTACAAATAATAATTTCATATCTATTAGAATTTTCTGCTTTAATTGATTTTACACTGCCATCAATTTCCGAAATGATTGCTTTACCTTTTGGTTCACGCGCTTCAAATAATTCTTGAATACGAGGAAGACCTTGCGTAATATCATCACCCGCAACACCACCTGAGTGGAATGTTCGCATGGTTAATTGTGTACCAGGTTCTCCAATTGATTGAGCAGCAATAACGCCAACAACCTCTCCTCTTTCAACAACTTCACCAGTTGACAAATCAGAACCATAGCATTTTACACAAACACCATTTTTACAATTACATGTTAATAATGTTCGAACATAGACTTCCTTCGTTCCGCTTTTAATAATTTGATCGGCAATTGCATCAGTAATAAATTCATTAGCCTCAATAATTACCTCATTTGTATGAGGATGAATCACTGGTTTATTTGTATATCGGCCAACGATTCGATCTAATAGCGGTACAATAATACGGCCATCTTCAGCGACTAATTCAGTAACACACATTCCTTTATCCGTCCCGCAATCATCTTCAACTACAATCACATCCTGACTAACATCGACCAAACGTCTCGTTAAGTAACCTGATTCCGCAGTCTTTAAAGCAGTATCAGTAGACCCTTTTCGAGCTCCATGAGTAGAAATGAAGAATTCAGACATGGTTAAGCCTTCTCTAAAAGAAGATCGAATAGGAATATCAATCGTTTCATTATTCGGTTTTGCCATCAAACCACGCATACCAGATAATTGAACGAAATTGGCAATACTACCTCTAGCACCGCTATCGCTCATCATATAGATGTGATTGTCAATGTACTTTTCATTAACTTCTTTTTTAATATCATTCTCTAATGTTTCTTTTGTTTCTTTCCAAACATTGATGACATTCGTTCGACGTTCTGATGCAGTCATTAACCCACGATGATAGTATCCATCATAGCGTTTTACTTTTTCTTCAGCATCAGCCAATACTTTGGCTTTTGTACCAATAACGTTAATATCCGATGCTGCTACCGTAATTCCAGCTACAGTCGAATACTTAAAGCCAAGATCCTTCATTTTATCCAGTGTTTTTGATGTTTCTGACAATTTAAACTGTTTAAAAACTTCTGCAATTACTTGACTCAAAAATTTCTTTTTAAACGGATGTGGCAAATTATGATTATAATTTAACAAATATTTTTTAATGTCTGTTCCCTTTTCAACAAAGAACTTATCGTCAGTTCCTGAAGTTAAGTTTTCTGTTGTTGCCTCATTTACATATGGTATATATGGCTTTTCTTGAGGAAAAATACTATTGAAAATGATTTTACCATAAGTAGTAATGATATATTTATTCAATTGCTCTTTGGTAAAATGCGGATTATTTAAAGATTTTGGTGATAAGGCAATTCGGGAATGAAACGTAATCTCATCATTCTCATAAGCCATTTCCACTTCATTAATATCTTTAAACACACAACCTTCGCCCTTTTCGCCAGCTTTTTCGATTGTTAAATAGTAATTACCTAAAACCATATCCTGTGATGGTGTAACAATCGGTTTTCCATCCTTTGGTGCTAAAATATTTTTTGATGCTAACATCAATAATCTAGCTTCAGCCTGTGCTTCTTGTGATAGAGGCACGTGAACAGCCATTTGGTCACCATCAAAATCGGCATTAAAAGCCGTTGTTACCAATGGATGTAATCGAATTGCTTTACCTTCCACTAGTTTTGGTTCAAATGCTTGAATACCAAGACGATGTAATGTTGGGGCACGGTTTAGTAAAACCGGATGTTCAACAATAATCTTTTCTAATTGCGTCATCGCAATTGGATGACCTTCATCAATCATTTCTTTGGCTTTTTTGATGTTTATTTTGATTGTATTATTATCTTGATTCTCTTGATCTTGCTTAATAATTGCATTGATGATAAATGGTTTGAATAAAATCAAAGCCATTTCACGTGGGATTCCACATTGATACATTTGTAAGTCTGGACCTACAACAATAACACTACGACCTGAATAGTCAACTCGCTTGCCTAATAAGTTTTGACGGAAACGTCCTTGTTTACCACGCAATAAATCTGATAATGATTTTAATGGGCGCTTTTTCTCAACTACTACTTTTTTATTACGTTTACCATTGTCTATTAAGGCATCAACAGCCTCTTGTAGCATACGCTTTTCATTTTTTGTAATCAAGCCTGGAGCTCTTTGTTCAAATTGTTTACGTAAACGATTGTTTCTGTTCAAGATACGACGATACAAATCATTCAAATCTGTTGTGGCAAAGCGGCCACCATCTAATTGAACCATCGGTCTTAAATCTGGAGGAATGACTGGAATCACATCCATAACCATCCATTCAGGTCGATTATCTGATTTGTAAAATGCTTCAACAACTTCCAAACGTTTGATTAATTTTTCTCGCTTTTGTTTCGTTGCTGTTTTTAATTCCGCTCTCAAATGAGTGGTAATCTCTTTCAAATCTAAATCTTTTAATAATTTTTTAATTGCTTCTGCACCAGTTAGTGCTTTAAATTTTGAACTACCATATTGGCGTTGATAAACACTACACTCTTGTTCTGAAAGAATTCTTCCTTTTTGTAAGCTTTCAATCGAACCTGGGTCAATAACGATATACGAAGCAAGATAAACGATATCTTCTACTTCTTTTGTTTTCATGTCTAGCATTAATGCTATTTTACTGGGACTATTGCGTAAAAACCAGGTATGAACAACTGGTGCCGCTAATTCGATGTGACCCATTCGTTCACGACGAACTTTGCTTTCCGTTAATTCTACACCGCAACGATCGCATTTTGTTTCGCCTTTAGGAGATCTTTTAGACTTTCCACAGGCACATTGGTAATCCTTGGTTGGACCAAATATGACTTCACAAAATAAACCATCACGTTCAGGTTTTAAAGTTCGATAGTTAATGGTTTCATGCTTTTTGACTTCACCATAACTCCAACCTCTTATTTCTTCAGGAGATGCAATACTCATTTGTATATAACTATATTTCTTTTTATTATTCAAATTATCACCTCAAATTTTTCAAAAAGATATGCTACTATTAATTAGACTTTTTCGCTTTCGTAGCAAGAGCAATTTCTTCAACCAAACTCATATTTGCTACATCTTCTCCTGTTTCATTGTCAATTAACTTGATACTGATTCCTAATCCTTGTAATTCCTTAATCAAAACTCTAAATGCCTCAGGAATACCTGGAGCAGGAATATCTTCACCATCAACGATAGCTTTGTAAACCTTATTTCTTCCAACCATATCATCTGACTTGATTGTTAGCATTTCTCGCAATGTATAAGCAGCACCATATGCTTCTAGTGCCCATACTTCCATTTCACCAAATCGTTGACCACCATTTTGGGCTTTACCACCCATTGGTTGTTGCGTTACTAATGCATATGGTCCTTCACTACGAGCATGTAATTTATCATCAACCATATGTGCTAATTTTATCATATACATAACGCCAACAGAAATACGATTATCAAATGGTTTTCCAGTTCTACCATCGATTAAGGCCGTTTTACCATCATCGCTCATACCAGCTTCTTTCATGATTTCCGCTAGATCACTAGACCTAACACCATCAAATACTGGTGTTGCAACATGGACACCTAATTTTTTAGCTGCCATACCCAAATGAATTTCTAAAACCTGACCAATATTTAAACGTGAAGGAATACCTTGCGGATTCAACATGATATCAACTGGCGTTCCATCTTCCATATATGGCATATCTTCTTGCGGTAAAATTTTCGAAATTACACCCTTGTTACCATGGCGACCTGCCATCTTATCGCCTTCAGTAATTTTACGCTTTTGTACAATAAAGACTCTAACGACCTCATTAAC
>JAQUVC010000055.1:0-2835 GCA_028693535.1 Bacilli bacterium | reverse complement strand
TTACGCTTTTGTACAATAAAGACTCTAACGACCTCATTAACCGATGGTGGTAATTCATCACCATCTTTGCGACGGAAATGTTCAATGCGATGAACAATTCCCCCTCCACCATGAGGAACTCGTAGAGATGTATTTCTAACATCTTTTGAATTATCAGCAAATAGAGCACGAGATAATCTTTCTTCTGGAGTCGGATCAGTTTGTCCCTTTGGTGTCACTTTCCCGACCAAAATATCATTTTCTTTAACTTCTGCACCCAAACGAATAATTCCATACTCGTCAAGGTTAGCAATTGCATCTTTACGATCATCAAGTTCTCTTGTTATTTCTTCTTTGCCTAATTTTGTATCTCGTACTTCAACTTCATATTTTTCAATATGAATAGACGTATAAACATCATCTTGAACCAAGCGCTCGCTCATGACAACAGCATCTTCATAATTGTAACCATTCCATGTCATAAAGGCTATGACAACGTTACGTCCTAAGGCCATTTCACCACGATCCATTGATGGACCATCCGCTAAAACATCGCCCTTCTTAATAAAGTCACCCTTTTTTACAATTGGTCTTTGATTGACACATGTACTATGATTTGAACGTTCATATTTAATTAATTTATATTCACGGATACTTCCGTTTACTTCTTTTACAATAATTTTTAATGCATCAACAAATTCAACAATGCCATCTTCTTCAGCAATAGCAGCGACACCTGAATCCCTTGCTGCTTTAGCTTCAATTCCTGTTGCAACGTATGCTGCTTCTGGTTTTAATAGTGGAATTGCTTGTCGTTGCATGTTTGCACCCATTAAGGCACGGTTGGCATCATCATGTTCCAAAAAAGGAATACATGCTGTAGACACAGCAACAATTTGTTTTGGTGATACATCAATTAAATTTATTTTTTCTTTCCCTATTTCTAGTGTCTCACCCATATGACGAGCAGTAACTTTCTCTTCAACAATTTCATATTGTTCGTTTACTTCTGTATTTGCTTGGGCAATAAAATAATTTTCTTCGCGATCAGCAGTAAGATATATGACATCATTCGGATCACTTGATACCAAAGCTTTCCCATCTTCTGTTTGAGTAACCTTCAAATATGGAGTCTCAATAAACCCATATTTATCCACACGTGCATAGGTTGCAAGCGAGTTAATCAAACCGATATTTTGACCTTCTGGTGTCTCAATTGGACAAATTCGCCCATAATGAGAAACATGAACGTCACGAACTTCAAATCCGGCACGATCTCTTGTTAATCCACCTGCACCTAGTGCTGATAGTCGGCGTTTATGTGTCAATTCTGACAATGGATTTATTTGATCCATAAATTGTGATAATTGACTGCTACCAAAAAATTCTCTAATTGAAGAGGTTAATGTTCGAATATTTATTAAATTTTGAGGCACAATAGCCCTTGTATCATTAGATGTTGACATTCTGTCTTTAACATTCTTTTCCATTTTTGTTAAACCAATTCTAAATTGGTTTTGTAATAATTCGCCAATTAAACGTAAGCGTCTATTACCCAAATGGTCAATATCATCTGTGCGGCCAACCCCTTCATGAAGGTTAATAAAGTAACCAACAGCAGCTAAAATATCAGACAATGTTACATGACAAACTTCTTCATCTTGATTGTTTCCTACTAGTCTGATTGGATTATCTTTATCTTTTTCATGACAAACATCAAGGACCTCTAGTACTACATTATTCCCTTCAAGCATTTGCTCATAAGAAAATGTTTTCCTAAATAATTCACGATGGTCTTCTAAATAGTCAATAACTTTTGCATCGATGATTTGATTTTTTGTAAATATTACTTCACCTGTATCCGGATCGATGATATCACTTGCAAATGCACAACTATTAATACCAATATTGTGGATTCTTTGTAAAACATCAAGTTTTTTGTTCACTTTATAACGTCCTACACTAGCTAAATCATATCTTCTGATTTCAAATAAACGACTAGCAAGATAGTTTCTTGCTCCTTCAGGGTTTGCTTTTTCACCTGGGCGTAATTTATCGTATAACTGCTCTAACGCATCGTCTGAACCAAATGTTTCATCCTTTTCAAACGTATTTGCTAAATACTCAGATCTTCCATATGGATCATATAATTCAGAAATGTTTTTATTAGAATTTAATCCCATTGCACGCAAAAATGTTGTAAGCGGAATTTTCTTTGAACGGTCAAGTTTAGCATACCAAATATTTCTACTACCCATTTCAAATTCAATCCACGCTCCACGAGTTGGGATAATTTGTCCATAATATTGTACTTGTGCCGTTTTCTTATCGATACTTTTAGAATAAAAAGCTCCTGCTGAACGAATAATTTGTGTTACAATAACTCTTTCAGCACCATTAATGATAAAAGTTCCCCAAGGAGTCATGATTGGGAATTCGCCTAAAAAGATCTTTTGTTCTTTGATTTCGCCAGTTTCTTTCGAAACTAGACTAACATCTGCTTTTAAAGGACGAGAATAGTTAGCATCGTTTCTTTTTGCTTCTGGAATTGTATACTTTGGTTCATCAAATTCAAAGTTTTTAAAATACAATTCTAACTTTTCACCATGATCTCGAATTGGAGAAATCTCGTTAAATAATTCTTCAATCCCCTCACGAACAAACCAATCAAAAGACTTTGTCTGTACCTCAATTAAATTTGGTAATTCGACATTGGTTTGAACTCGAGAATAATTTCTTCTTTCAATATTCTTTCCATAAATAACATTTTTGTAGCTCAAAACATTACACCTCACAGTTTTTTAAGCAAAAAAATTTGAATAACAATTCATTTTTCTCACATTCTATCGCATTCTA
>JAQUVC010000054.1 GCA_028693535.1 Bacilli bacterium | reverse complement strand
GTATGCTGAAAAAATATGAGCAAATTCAGCCCCTATAGCCCCACCACCGACGATAATTAAACTCTTCCATAATTTTTTTGGAAATTTATCTCCAAAAAAAGTTTCCGAAGTGACATATCCCGTATCCTCTAAACCAACAATTGGAGGAATAAAAGAACGGGCTCCAGCGGCTATTACTATTTTTTCTCCTTCAATCTCTGAAATAGTGTTACCGTCAATATCCTTTATAGCAATTATTTTATCAGAAATGAATTCAGCAATTCCCTTATAAACATCAAGATTTTTTTCTTCAGAAAATTCTTTTTCGATATTCTTACTGAAATTTATCTGTTTCCACATTCTTTGAGAAATCTTCTCCCAATCAATTTTAGGACGGGAATAATCAAGACCTATTCGATTCGCTTCCTCGGTTTCACGAATCAAATCGGCAGGATATACCAACATTTTAGAGGGAATACAGCCTTTAGTCAAACATGTCCCACCAAATTTTGCCTTTTCAATGACAGCACATTTTCTTCCTTTTGATAAAGCTTCCTCTAAAACCATTAAACCAGCACCAGTACCGATTATAACAACATCATAATTCTTCATCCTCTTCACCTCTTCCATTATTTATAACAAAGAGTGATCAATTACATTTTTTCGAATTGATCTTTGCTTACACCACATACTGGGCATGTCCAATCTTCAGGGATATCTTCAAAAGCAGTTCCTGGAGCGATACCACCATCAGCATCACCATCTACAGGATCATAAATGTATCCACATACTGTACAAACATATTTGTCCATTTTCATTCTCCTTTCTAAAGATTTTTATTGCTTTGGAGCTGGAGCTTTTACAACTATCAGCTCTAAAACTTCTTCGTCTAAATTATTAATCTTCATTCTTGTCCCCTGGGGAATAACTATTAAAGTTCCCCGAGGATACACATGTTTATCCTGATCATTAAGAAAAATTGACAAACGTCCTCTGATAACACTTATATAGAGATTACTATTTGCCTTGTGCTCTGGTAAACCCTCATCCTTGGTGAAAACCATATGAATATAATTAATGTTTTCATCGGTGATAATCTTTTCAATCTTTAGTTCATTGCCTGTTGAAAAACCATATACCCTTTCAATCACTTTGGACACCTCCATTTTATCATAAATATGAAATTGATTAAACCACATATTTATTTTAACATATTTATTTTTATTTAACAAATACTATCTAATTATACAAAAAAATATCAATAATTTCTGTAATTATGCACTAAAATTTTATAAAAAAAACTCAATTTCTTGAGTTACTTCTTTTCTTCATCCTTTATTAAACTGAAATCAATATGGCAATACCCAAAAGGATTGATATCCAAATAATCCTGATGATAATCTTCAGCATCATAAAAATGTTTTAATCTCTCTATTTCAACCATAATTCTTTTGGTGTATTTCTTTTGTTCCATATTCACATATTTAATAATAGTGTCCCCATCTTCATCGTTTTCATAATAAATACCAGTACGGTATTGGTGACCATAATCACCACCTTGATGATCAACTGTAAAGGGATTGATTATTCTGAAGAGATGTTCAATTATTTTGGTGAGAGAAATTTTTTCATCATCATATAATATCTTTACCGCCTCTACATGAGTTGCCTTATGAGATTTTAAGTCCTCATATGTTGGATTGTTAAAATTACCATTGGCATAGCCACAAGTTGTATCGATAATTCCTCTTAATTTTTTGTAATAAGCTTCAACACCCCAAAAACAGCCACCAGCAACATAAATAATCTTGGTCATAATCTGATATATCTCCTTTTATAATTTTTACTCTATTTATCCTTATGTCTTATCTTCCACAGTTCATAAATGACAAAGGGTATGAGTCCTAAAAGAAATGATAACTCTTTATCCAAATACCAATTAACTTCTCCTTCTAAATTCCATTGCATAGGAATTTTATCTGGTAAAAATGGCATGATTATAAACATAATGATTACAGGAATTACCAATATCAATAGATCTTTCTTTAAAAATTTCATTTTATCTCCTCAAAGCATTGTATTTTTTAACAAGTAAAATCACTAGTCAATCAATGTATACTAATTATATGTCATTTTTGAAAATAAAGCAAGAATTAGCAAAGTGGAGAAATTTTCTAGGTCAGTAAAAATATTCCCATACCAACAACAATTATTAATAATAGAGTATAAATTATCATCGGGATGACATTATTCTTAATCAACTTTCCTTCACTACCCATTATTCCTAAAGTTGCACAAACAGCAACAGCATTATTGATACAGACCATATTACCGATGGCACCACCATTGATCTGTAATGCTAGAATTGCTTCTGGAAGAATATTGATTTTTGTAGCTACTTCGTACTGCAGGGTTGTGAATAAGACATTAGAAACTGTATTAGATCCTGAAATAAATGATTCCAAGACACCGATGAAAGGGGAAATGACAACGTAAGCTATACTTCCTACTTTTGATAGGGCTTCAGCCATGCTCATCAACATGCTAGGATTTCCTGAATCATTGATGTATGAATAGCGCATTATCTGAACAAAGGCCACTCCAAAGATTAACGCGATTGTGGCATTACCCACTTGTTTAAAGGTTAAAACCCAGGCTTCCCTGATTTGGCGATGATTCATTTTATGGAGTAAATGGGTTATCAAGGCCACTATCAAGAAAATAGTTCCCGGTAAATACGCCCACTTAAAATTATAAGTCAATTCAGGAATACCGAATAAACTATCAAACTTTATCACAAAAATACTTTTTTGAAGAATTGCTTTTAAACCAAGAGCATCAATTCTGGTAATCATCAAAATAATAGCAATTATGACATATGGTAACCAAGCTTTGACTATCGAAATGCCGTGATTTTCTACAGACGCAGCATCAATTGTTTTTTCATCGATTTTCACTTCATCATTATCTCTAAAAGACCATACTTTCTTTGGCACTAAAAAGCCTTTTTTTGCTGCAAGCATGACTATTGGAAGACTGATCAGGGAACCGATTAATGAAGCAAATTCAAAGCTCACTAAACTGTTGATGATGACATAGATTGTTGAGAAAGTCACACCAGCAAATAGGGCAAAGGGTAAGACTTCTAGAGCTGGGCGGAAAGACTTTTCCTTTCCAAAGACCTTTGTCAGAACTGCAATTCCTAAAAAGGGAATTAATATACCAACAATACCATTAGAGATGACAGTCCAGGTAGCCATTAAATTGGCATCCACAGCTCCATTCAATAACGATAAAGACATGATTATTGGAGTACCAACTGCCCCACAGGAAACAGCAACGGAATCATATATCAGAGCAATAGTAGCCGCCGCAATTGCTGGGAAGCCTAAGCTCACAAGTATTGGAGCAGCTAAAGCGGCTGGAGTTCCAAAACCAGCAGCAGCTTCTAAGAAAGATTCAAATAAAAAACCAATAATAATTGCCTGAATTCGGCTATCCTTGGTGATGGAAATAAATCCCCGATTGATAGCATGCATTCCTCCTGATTTTTTAAGAGTATTCATGATAATTATGGCTCCAAAAATGATGACTAAAACATCAAGAGAACTCAAAAAGCCATAAATTGTACAAGCAAATAGCGTCTTAATAGAGGTTTTCCAAAAAACCACCCCTAAAATACAGCATAATAACCAGGCGATTGGTAAAGCTTTTTTTGCTGGGAAATTAAAGACTGTCATCAAGACTATTGTTAATATTATCGGAACAAAAGCTAACAGAGCATACATAATATTTCTCCTAAATTATTGATATAAATATAATTCATTAAGTTAATATTCTACTCCTTTGAAAAGAAATTTTCAATGTTTTTGGTAAGATTTCTGATAATAACTTTTTATTAAATGATTAAATTCTAAAATAAAACTGGAAATCAAGATTCCAGTTTTTTTGTATTATTTTTAAGCGCTCTCTTTTGACATACTTTTTAATAACATGATTTGTTCCTTAGAACCAACAACTATCATCTTATCATCTAGTTTCAATACTTCATCAGCTTTAGGATTGAAGATGAAGACATCGTTTTCTCTTCTGATTGCTAAGACAATTAATCCTGCTTTTTCGGAAATCTTTGCTTCTCTTAGTTTTTTGTTTATTAATTCTGATTCCTCTTTAATAACGATTTCTTCCATATCAATAGACATATTCTTAGTATCAATAATATTATCAACAAAATATTGAACATTAGGGCTTAACATCATAGCAGCCATCTTTTTTCCTCCAATTTCATCAGGACTGACAGTATTATTAGCTCCTGCCCGACGCAATTTCTTATCTGAACGTTCTTCGTGAGCTCTGGCTACTATATGAATTGAAGGATTTAATTCTCTAGCTGTTAGGACAACAAAAACATTGTCAGCGTCTTTAGCAAGACAAGTTATCAGTCCTTTAGCAGTCTTTACTCTGGCTTCAAGAAGAACTTCTTCTTTAGTAGCATCATCAAAAATATAGAGAACACCTATTTCTTTAAGCCTTTCGATTGCTTCTAAATTATTTTCAATAACCACAAATTCTGTTTCTCTTATTTTTAATTGTTTTATAACATGAATTCCTGTTTCTCCCGCTCCACAAATAATGATATGATCATTTAATTTTTCGATTTCCTTTTTCATCTTCTTCTTCCTCCAGGCTTCATTGATGTTTCCTTCACTCAAAAATTTAAAAACAGCGGATAATAAATACCCTAGCATACCCACACTCACCAAAATTAAACAAATGGAAAACCATTTGGCCAATGTGTTCATTTCAGCAACTTCCCGATATCCAACTGTAGAAATTGTGATTATTGTCATATAGAGGGCATCGATAAAAGTTAAATCCAAAATAATCATATATCCTATTACCGCAATGGCAATTAGTAGTATCATAATACCTAGCCAAATAAATATTTTTTTAAATTTCATAGTACCTCTTTTCTTTTGATACTCAATAGCAAAATAGATAGATTATTTAAAACTATAAACAATACTTATTCGCTTTCCAAAACCTTTCTCTCCTTTTTCAAAATACCTAGGAAAAAGGAGATTGTTGAAACGACCATTAAAAACCCAAATTCAATATCAAAAGTAACTTCTTTCCTGACAATCATAAAAATGATGTTAAAAAGTAAAACTGAAGAAAAGATGATGGCACTTCCTAAAATTTCTTTTTTCCATATCAAGACATTTCCTGTTAAATAAATAACAGGGATACAGATAAGTCCTAAAATCTCTGACCATGATAATCGGTGAATTACCAGATAGATTTTCTCACCAATCATCATCACAATTAAAAAAACACTAAATAAACTGAGTACTACTTTCATAATCAACATTAAAGCATTAATCTTTTTCATAGTTAACCTCCAAACATAATTTTATTCTTTTTAAAAATCAATAATCCTATAATCAATACAAGACTTCTGATATCATTATTATTTTAATATTTCCTACTAACATTATACTATACATACCTTTTAGAAGCAAATAAAACAATATTATGTTATTTTTTATTACGATATTCAAAAAACTATTGATAAACATTGTTCTATATAGTACAATTTCATATAGAGGTGATGATGGATGATAAAAACTAGTGGTGGTTTTTTAATATCACAAATCAAAGCAATTCAGGGGAGGGTATTCGAAAAGCTTCTTACTGAGGCAGGTATAAGTGAGTTTAATGGCGCTCAGGGGAGAATTTTGTATGTTTTGTGGCAAGAAAACAACCTTCCGATTGTTGAATTATCAAAACGAACTGGACTCGCAAAGACAACACTTACAAGTATGCTCGATCGTCTTGAAGAAAAAGGTTTTTTATCTCGCCTAGCTGATAAAGATAATCGTCGCCAAATACGGATTGTTCTTTCAGAAAGAGCAATTTCCCTTGAGGATAAATACCAGGAAGTATCTGGTAAGATGTCAGAGATATTTTATCAGAATTTTTCTGATAAAGAGATCAAGGACTTTGAAGAAAATTTAAATCGTATAATCAAAAATTTGAAGGAGAAATAATTATGATTGAACTGGAATATAATCTACTCAAAGATGAAATAATTTTGTTATTAAATAGTATAAACGATATTACTCTAGCAACAAGTGTCGATAATAAAACATATGCAAGAACTATTGCTCAAACAAATACTGGTTTAACCATGTATTTTAGTACAAGTGGCAATAGTAATAAAGTAAAACAGATATCTAAAAATAGTAACGTCGCTCTAGCAGTAAAGAACATTCAAATAGAAGGAATTGCTGAAAACATTGGACATCCATCAAAGCATGTTGAATATATGAGAAATTGTATGAAAAAATATTCAATTGAAGGAGATACTTTTCCAGCTGAGGCTAGTGATGTAGTGATAAAGATATCACCAACAAAAATTACCCTGTTTAAATCTCTTGATAAAGCCTATTTTGATATCCTAGATATAAAGAATAAAAAAGCCTATCGTATAGAAGCTTAAAGGAATAATCTTATGAATGAAAGCAATAAATTAATCTTTAAAAATCGAAATGAGTTTCGCCAGTGGCTTGCAAAAAACGCCAAATGTGGTGAAGGAGTTTGGCTTATATTTGGAAAAACGAAAAGCATCGTGACAATAACTGCCAAAGAAGCTTTAGAAGAAGCCTTATGCTTTGGCTGGATTGATGGTGTTATGCAAAGTATCGATGATAACTACTACATGAAGTATTTTAAAGAGAGAAATGATAATAGTAATTGGTCAGAAAAGAACAAAAAAACCATTCTTGAGCTTGAAGCTAAAAGTCTGATGACCGATTTTGGTCGGGCAAAAGTTAATTACGCTAAAGAAAATGGTAACTGGAACAATCAATTTGTAAAACCATCATTATCAGATGACCAAATTAAAGAATTTGAGGTTTTAATCATACCTTTTAATCAAGCACATGAAAATTTCATCAAAATGTCTCCTTCAACAAGAAAAACATATGCTCTATCATATTATTTTGGCTCTAAAACCGAAGAGGGAAAGAAAAAGCGATTCGATAATATTATAGAGCGATTAGAATTGAATTTAAATCCAATGGAAAGTATGAAAAATAAAAACACCAACAAGTAAAACTTCATCCAGTAACTATATGAAAAGCCTTGATATGTAACATCAAGGCTTATTTTTTTGTGGTATTTATAATCGCAGTTGAGTCCATTATTGAATCAGTTAATATTATATCACCGATAAAATCTGCTCTAATATATCCCGATTTAGGATTTTTTACTGATAGTATATTGCCTTTTATATCAGCATCAACAGCGGAATACTCAAAAGCAAGGTCACAACCATCCATTGTACAATGGATCATTATTAAATTTTCACAGTAACAAAAGGGTTGAGTGCCCTTTATGTTACAATTTATCAAAGTTAAGTTTTTAGAATACCATCCCAAATACGCTCCATTAATATCTGAGTCGCTTACAATAACATTCTCACTATGCCAGAAGGCATCCTTTGTATCAAGGGTTGAATGATTTATTCTAACATTTTTCATATATTGTAATCCATACTTACCAATTAATTGAGAATTATTAATATCAATGTTATTTGATTTAAGGAATAAATAGTCTCCCGAGATTGTTGAATTATTTATCTTGATATTATCTGACATCCAACCTGCCTCTTCAGAGGAGATTTCACAATCATCGACTTCTATATTCTCGCAATTTC
>JAQUVC010000053.1:2258-7794 GCA_028693535.1 Bacilli bacterium | reverse complement strand
AAAAGTCGAAATCGACTTTTTTTTATTCCCATTCTATTGTTCCAGGAGGTTTCGAGGTTATATCAAGGACAACGCGATTGCATCCAGTTACTTCATTAACGATGCGATTGCTAATTTTTGCTAATACATTATAAGGTAGTCTTGCCCAGTCAGCGGTCATACCATCAATACTTGTTACAGCTCTTATTGCTACAACATAATCATAAGTTCTTTTGTCTCCCATTACACCAACACTTTTTGAGTTGGTTACGATTGTGAAATATTGCCAAACTTCGGTATGTAAATTCGCATTAAAAATCTCTTGTTGCAAGATATCGTCACTTTCACGAGCAATTTCTATTTTTTCTTCCGTAATTTCTCCAACGATTCTGATTCCCAATCCTGGTCCAGGAAAAGGCTGGCGATTGATAATGACTGGGTGGATACCAAGTGAAAGACCTAATTGACGAACTTCGTCTTTAAATAAATCTTTTAATGGTTCAACAACTTTAAATTTAATGTTATCGGGAAGTCCACCAACATTGTGATGAGATTTGATGGTTGTTGCTGTTTTGGTTCCTGATTCGATGATGTCTGTATAAAGAGTTCCTTGGCCAAGGTAGGCAAACTCTCCAAGTTTTTTGGCTTCTGAGGTGAAGGTATCAATGAACTCTTTGCCAATAATTTTTCGTTTTTGTTCTGGATCAACAATTCCTGACAAGGCATTTAAAAAGCGTTGTTTTGCATCGATTTTTATCACGTTTATGTGATAAAAATCATGAAACATTTTCATTACTTGAGTTGCTTCGTTTTTTCTTAGTAATCCATGATCAATGAACATACATGTAAGGTTGGAACCAATTGCTTTGCTTATTAATACGGCAGCAACACTAGAATCAACACCACCAGAAATCCCCATTAACACTTTTTCTTCTCCTACAGTTTTTTGAATCTCTTTTGTTTTTTCTTCAATATAATTTTTCATGTTCCAATTTGCTTTTGCTTGGCAAACATTAAAAATAAAATTTTTTAATATTTGTTTACCATATTCTGTGTTTTGCACTTCTGGATGAAATTGGACGCCATATAGATTTGTTTTTGTGTTTTCGAAAGCAGCGATATCACATGTTTTCGAAGTAGCAGTAATGGTGTAATCCTGAGGAAGAAAAGCAACCCTATCCCCATGGCTCATCCATACATTTTGCTGGAGGGGAGTTTCTTCAAACAAGAAGTTTTTAGGGTTGACGATGATTTCTTGAGACCCATATTCCTTCACTAATGATGGTTCTATCTTGCCATTATTGTGTTTTGCTATATACTGCATCCCATAGCAAATACCCAAGATGGGAAGGTTCATTTTAAAGATGTTGGCATCACAAGTAAAGGAATTTTCTTCATAGACTGAATGAGGACCACCGCTTAAAATAATTCCTTTTATGTTTTTGATTGAATTTAATTTTTTCAATGAAACATGATGAGGTAATAGTTCCGAATATACTCCCATCTCGCGAATTCTACGCGTGATTAATTGATTGTATTGGCTTCCGAAATCTAGAACGATAATTTTATCAGTTTGCATAGTTCACCTACGATTTCATATAATTTGGAGCTTCTGTAGTGATGTCAACATCATGAGGATGACTTTCTTTTAATCCCGCGCTGGTTATCTTCATAAATGTTGATTTTTCTTGTAACTCTTCAATTGTTTTTGTCCCACAATATCCCATACCAGATTTGATACCACCACACAATTGAAAGATAGTGTCAGAAACTTCACCCTTATAAGCGACTCTTCCTTCGATTCCTTCTGGTACTAGTTTATTAGCGGAAGTGTTTTGTTCTTGGAAATAACGGTCAGCAGAGCCTCTTTTCATAGCAGCTAGGGAACCCATTCCGACATAAACCTTAAATTTCCTTCCTTGATATATGACTTCTTCTCCAGGAGATTCTTTGCATCCAGCAAGAATGGATCCAAGCATTACTGTGTTTGCGCCAGCAGCAAGAGCTTTTACAACATCGCCAGATAGTTTGATACCACCATCGGCAATAATAGGAATATTTTTTGTTTTTGCATATTCATAAACATCACTAATTGCTGTTATTTGAGGAACACCCACGCCAGCGACAACTCTAGTTGTACAAATGCTACCAGGACCGATTCCGACTTTTAAAGCATCCGCACCATTAGCAATTAATTCGATTGCTGCCTGCTTTGTAACAATGTTTCCAACAATGACATCTAAATTAGGAAAAGAAGCTTTGACTTTCTTTAATAATTCAATTACATTTTGAGAATGACCATGAGCGCTATCGATGGTGATCACATCAACACCAGCTTTCATTAGAGCAGCAACTCGTAATAAAGCATCTTTTTCGACACCGATTGCTGCACCAACTCTTAAGCGACCTTTTTCATCTTTTGTAGCTTGAGGATATTGAATTACATTATCGATGTCTTTAGAGGTAATTAAACCTACTAATTTATTATCATCATCAACAATGGGCAATTTTTCAATGCGATGTTTCCATAAAATATACTTGGCTTCTTCTAGGGTTGTTCCTCTTTTTGCAGTTACTAAATGATCTTTTGTCATAATCTCTGTAACTAAGCAGTTGGTTTCTTTTAAATATTTTAAATCGCGATTGGTTACAATCCCCATCAACTTATTGTTATCATCAACAATAGGAAGACCACTAATACGATATAAAGAAAGAATGTGCTCTGCATCTTTTACTGTTGAATTAATGTTCAATGTAATCGGATTTATAATCATTCCTGATTCGCTTCTCTTCACAATATCAACTTGATGAGCTTGTTCTTCGATTGTCATATTTTTATGAATGAAGCCAAGCCCTCCTTCTCTAGCAATAGCAATTGCCATTCTTGAAGTTGTAACTGTATCCATAGCTGCTGATAATATGGGGACATTTAAGAATATTTTGTTTGTTAATCGAGTTCTAAGTGATACTTCACAGGGTAAGATTTCTGACTTTTGAGGTACAAGCAAAACATCATCAAAGGTTAATCCTTCGCGTAGGTCATCTTTTAAATTCATATTTTTCCTCCTTGTATAAAATAAAAGTCCTATTTATACAACAGGACATACTAAAAAGAGATTAAAATAATCTTATTTTGCATGTCTTAGTACCTATTTTCTGGTTAGGTGTAGAAACGGTTGAACCATATTATCAACCATATAAGACTTTTTATGTATTATATCACTAAAAGTAAAAAAAGTATAATTAATTTTGTTTTTGGTATTCTCTGATAAGAAAACTAGCGGTTACTTCCAATTTGTCGATTGTAAACAATTTTTCAAAATCTGAAATTTTTGTTTTAAAGTAATAAGGAGTCATTTTGAATAGATTTAACAAATCGTTTTGCGTTAACACCATAGTGTATTCTAGTACTTCTTCGCTCATCATTTTAAACGAAGGAAGAAAATAAACTTTGTCTATATTTGTATGAGGGACATGATAAACTAGTTCTTTTAATTCATGTAAATGATGAGCATTTGCGCTTATAGTTATTAATTTTCCGGTAGAGGAGATAATCCTAGTAAACTCACTATCGCTATAGGGAGCAAAGATGTTTAGTAAAACATCAACAGAAAGGTCAGCTAAAGGAATATTACTATTAGAAGCGACAATATAGAGAACTTTTTTATTTTTTTTTGCTGCAAAATCGATTGCAGCTTTGGAGATGTCGATGCCAATAAAGATACTGGAAATATTTTGGGCTAAATAATTTGTATAATATCCGGTTCCACAACCACAATCTACAATCAAGGGCGTATCGTGAGGTATTTTTGTTAGGATGTTTTTAGCAATCGGTAAATAAAAATCCTGCTTTAGAAAATTATCGCGTGCAATTAACATTTCTTTGTTATCACCAGCATTGAAACGTGAAAGTAGTAGATTTAGATATCCACTTTTCGCAATATCATAACTATGATGATCGATACACTTGTAAGTATTATCAACTTTAAACAATTCTTTTTTACATTTTGGACAAATTATCATATGCATTACCTTTCATCCATTATATCACAAAGGAAAAAAAAGGCCAATAGGCCTTTTAATAAGTCATAAATATTGGAATAATCATTGGCTTTCGCTCAGTTTTTTCATAAATAAAGGTGCTAAGCTCTGAGCTTATTTGGTTTTTAAGATAATTTTGATTAAACTTTTTTGTTTTTGTAAAGTAATCATTATATAATTCGCAAGCTTTGTTTTTTATTTCATTAACAAGGATTTCTGAACTTTTCATATAAATAAATCCACGAGATACAATGCTAGGTTCAATTCTTTGTTTGTGGTTTTCATCGGTTGTGAATACAACAGTTAGCATACCATCATCGGATAAGATTTTTCGTTCTTTTATGATATTGCTATCGACAATATAATTGTTAGCATCTATATAGATATTTCCAGATGGGACAGCATAATGAGAAAAGACTTTTTTATCTGATAGAGTAAGAACTTGACCATTCGTAAGTAAAAAACAATTTTCTGGAGCGACACCAGTATCAATAGCAAGTTCGATATGGCGTTTTTGCATTGTGTATTCGCCATGAATAGGAACAAAGTACTTAGGGTTTGTTAATGCTAACATAATTTTTAATTCGGTTTCGCTAGCATGACCAGATGTGTGGGTATCGCTTAAAGGGCTATTAACGATAACATTTGCTCCAGCACGATATAGTTTATTGATCGTACGATTTATACTTTCTTGGTTCCCTGGAATTGCTGAAGAAGAGAAAATGATGGTATCGCCAGGAATAATTTTAATATGTTTATGAGATCCGTCAGCAATTCTTGATAATGCTGCAAGAGGCTCGCCTTGACTACCAGTACTTAAGATTGTGATTTTCTCTGGTAGAATCGAAGGAAACTCTTTTGCACCAATAAAAGTACCAGTAGGGGCTTTGATATAATTCATCTTTTGAGCGACATTTACTGTCTTTTCCATGCTTCGTCCAAAAACGATAACTTTACGTTTGCTTTCGACACTTGCTTCAACGATTTGTTGAACGCGATGAACATTTGATGCAAAAGTAGAAATTAAAATTCTTCCCTTAATGTTTGCAAAAATAGTTTTGATAGAATCGCCAATCTTTCGTTCTGAGATAGAAAACTTCGTAACATTTGCATTGGTACTATCGGATAATAAGCAAAACACGCCCTCCTTAGAATAGTTCGTTAATTTTGTGTATTCAGCATGGCCAAAAATTGGAGATAAATCAATTTTAAAATCACCAGTATGAAGAATGTACCCTAATCTTGTCTTAATGGCAATTCCTGAAGAATCGGGAATGCTATGATTTGTTTTGAAAAAGGAAACAGTAAAATTTTTAAAATTATAGATTGAATCTTTTGTATATTCAACAATATTAATAGCGATATTGTTGTGTTCTGATAATTTATTTTTAATTAAAACTACAGCTAGACCACTAGCGTATACTTTGGGTATCTTAACGTTCTTTAAAAGATAAGGAATACCACCAATGTGGTCTTCATGTCCATGGGTGATAAAAAGCCCGACAATTTTGTTTTC
>JAQUVC010000053.1:0-2158 GCA_028693535.1 Bacilli bacterium | reverse complement strand
TTCATGATAGGAAACATTTTTTATTCCCGAGTCTATTTAACATTTAGTGATTATCCCCAATATGCTTACTTTTTTATTGCGATGGTTATAGCGGTAATTTTAATTGCTATTTTTGAACTAACAAAAATTAAATTAGGATATTTACGAGCACCTAACTATATTTATACTTATGTTTCTTCATTCTTGCTAACAGCTGTTGCTTTAGGAATTGTTTCTCCTGTTACAACAGGAAAAATACTTGCTTTGTTTGGTGTAATTAGTTTTATTACATCGGATATTATTTTAAACTACTTATATTTTAAAAAAGTAAATCCGGTACGATTTCGGGTTTTTAAATATATAAATATCCTAACGTATTATTTAGGACAAACATTAATTGCATTAAGTATATACTTTTTAATATAAAAAACCTCAAGAAAGAGGTTTTTTATTTTGAAATATCCTCATCCTCTTTGTTCATTTTAAATACAACAGGATGTGAATTTTCTGGGATAAAATAAGGATTTTCTTTATTTATATGATCATAGAATAGTTTTCCGTGAAGATGATCATACTCGTGTTGGAAAATAACAGCAAGATATCCTTCAAGTTTTAAGATGGTTGGGAATAATTCTTGGGTTTCAAAATCATATAGATAAACAGAGGCTCTAATTCTTTTGTGACGATGGACAAGGCCTTTTACATCTTTTTCAACAGACAAACAGCCTTCTCCCGTTTCTAAATAGGTCATTTCTTCAGAATGAGAAATTATTTTTGGGTTAATAACGCAATAATTATGAAACTCTCCACATTCATCATAAGCAAGAATACAAAACATTTGTTTTAAAACATCGATTTGTGGAGCAGCAAGACCAACACCGGGGCGTAGTTTATATTTTTCTGTGATTTCATCATCATAACTATTCCATAAATAGTTGTTCATAAGCGTTAAAATTGTTGTTTCTTCTTTCGTCAATGGTAAATTGAGAGGAAGGGATTTTCGCCTTAAATCAGGATGATCATCTTTGATGATATCAGAATACAAGATCATTTCTTTTGTTGTTAATTCGTTCATATAGATTACCTCTTGTTTATTATAACATATTAAATAAAAAAATCAACGAGAACGCTTGGAATAAAAGCTTTAATTCTCTTGGAAAATGGGTAAATAAATGATAAAATAAGAACAAGGTGATTGTATGGAAAAAGATTACAAAATAGATTTTGAAATGTTTGAAACGCTTGAAATTATCAAAATCATAGATTTTTTTATGTTAATCGAACAAACGCAAAAGAAAAAAGTAAATAAAGAAAAACTGATTGAAGGTTATCGCGAATACCAGCAAATCTTAAACAATAAAACATTGGAAAAGAAATACGATAAAATGCTTTATGAAAAAGCAAAAATATCGATTTATCAAACAATGAAAAAGTATCTTGATAGGATATAAAATGAGATTAGATAAATATGTAGCCCTTGTGCTGGGTGTAACAAGAAATCAAGCACGGCAATTAATTAAAATGAAAGAGATCACAGTAGAATTTAAGAGTTTTCCGCGAAATGATGATACAATTGATGAAGTGCGAGATGTTGTTTATTACAAAGGACGCAAATTGGAGTATTTAAAAAATGTTTATATCATGCTTAACAAACCCAAAGGGTATCTTTCTGCGACTATCGATAAAAAAGATCCTACCGTCTTGGATTTAGTTCTAGAATATCAAAAATATAATTTAGCAATGGTCGGTCGCCTTGATAAAGATACAGAGGGGCTGTTTATTTTAACGAGCGATGGTGCATTGGCACATCGGTTGACTTCTCCAAACAAAAATGTTTTTAAGAAATACTATGTTGAAGTTGAGGGGGTTTGGAATAGAGAGGACATTCTAAAATTTAACGAAGGTTTGGAAATCGAGGATGGAAATAATAAAAGGTTTCTTACTAAACCAGCAATATTGGAAATGGTAGCTAGCAATAAAGCATATATTTCTATCAGCGAAGGTAAATATCATCAAATAAAGAAAATGTGTTTAAAGGTAGGGAAAAAAGTGACCTATTTAAAACGGGTGGCAATTGGGGAATTACAATTAGATGCCAATCTTTCTGCTGGGGAATATCGTTTATTAACGGATGAAGAAATTGAAATTTTGAAAGCAAATAAATAAAACTCTTTCCCAA
>JAQUVC010000003.1 GCA_028693535.1 Bacilli bacterium | reverse complement strand
TTTTTGCCTCCAAAAACATCTTTTTTTATACTATCTTTTTTTTATTATATCATTTATAATCTTTTTTTACAATCCTTTTATTAATTTAGAAAAGGCAACAAAAAAAGCTGAATTTTAAATTCAGCTTTTGATTTTTATCAAGCATTTTAATCTAATTCATAAATCTGTTCTGCATAAGTTGACCAAACAGAATTATTTTTATACATTTCTGCACTACCTTTGGGAACATAAATCATAACTTTTGTTGATAATCTAAATTTAGTAACTGATGTGTTAATGCAATTTGGATTAACGACATTTAGGATCAATTTTTCCAAGCCAGAGCATCTATCAAAAGAATTAGAACTTGCAACCAACAAAACTGGACAAGCAGAAATAGTAATTTTAACTGTTGCTTTTTTAGTTGGGTCAGCTGCTAAGGAAGCAGTTATTGTTGCTGAACCATTTTTAATCGCTGTTACGATTCCTTTGTCACGGTCAACTGAAACAACATCTGGATTATTTACTGTCCAGTATATAAGTTTTCCACTAGCTTCGCTTAATTGAATAATATCACCAACATACATATTTCTTGCACCAAGAATTTCAATATCATCAGTAGATGTTGAAGCAATTGTCTCTTGACTATCACCATACATTTCGCTATCATCAACATTAATGGTAATGGTTTTTAAACTACGACAACTAGCAAATGATAATCCTGTATTCCCCCCAATTGTCTTAACACTATTAGGGATGATTACTGTTTGCAATTTCTTACATTGGTAAAATGCATAATCTTCTATTGTTTCAATAGTATAAGGAATTGTAACCTTTTGAACGTTACTTGTTGCAATACTAATATTTAGAAATCTAATATATTTATAAAAAGCATAGCTTTTAATAACTTTAACAGGTACTCCATCAATTTCAGTAGGGATTTCAACATTTTTATCATTGCCTGTATATTGAACGATAGTAACATAATCCCCATTTGCTACATCATAAACATACTTATACTTAAAATCACCATAAATTCTAATTACTCTTTGAATCCACGTATCATTAGGTTTATTACCTAGTTCCTCTTCTTCATAAGAAGTAATGTTTACTGGTGCAGTAAAATTCCATGCATCTTCTTCCCCTGACAAAAAGTAAACATCAAATTCTTTTGCTTCAGGACCATCATCAGTGACCAATGTTGCTTTTATATGAGCACTGGCATATTTTTCCCATTTTTTATTAGTAGTTACATCGCTTTGTAATGAATATTCAAAGGAATCCGTCTTTAATGATACTATTCCATCAAAATATGTTGTATTACCTTCTTCATCTGTATTTTCACTAATAAATCTTGGATATGCTGTGCTTGATGTAGAATAAAATGCACGAGCAACGCCATCCAAATCTTTGTTGTTTATTGCCTCAACATAAGCATCCCACAAATCTTTGGCTCCTACTTCTTCACTACATCCAGATGAAAAAGCTAAAGTGAAAACCATAACGAACAATAATAATAATATTTTTTTCATTTTTGATTCCTCCATATATTTTTTAGGCCTTAAATACAACTTTTTATTTGATTACTATATGTAATTATACAATAAAAGGGCTACTAAATCAACACTTTTTTAAATCGTTTTCAAAACATCTTTAAAATAGCCAGCAACAGCAATCATCGCTGCATTGTCGGTACAATATTTCATTTTTGGAAATGTTAACTTAACATTTTCTAACTTATTTACAGCTTCACTCAATGCTTTACGCAAGCCTTGGTTTGCTGCCACACCTCCTGCAACAACGATTTGATTTACTTTATGTGCTTTTGCTGCTTGAATAGTCTTATCAACCAAAACAGTTACAACACTATTTTGAAAAGAAGCAGCTAAATCAGCAATATTAATTGCTTCTTTTTTCATATTACATTTATTGATGATATTTAACACCGCCGATTTTAATCCAGAAAAAGAAAAATTATAGCTATCTTTATCCAAATAAACAAATGGTAATTTATAAGTCGTATTCCCTGTTTGTGCCAATCTATCAACATACATTCCCGCTGGATAATCAAGTCCCATAACTCTACCCACTTTATCATATGCTTCACCAACAGCATCATCTAGGGTTTGTCCTAAAACTTCGAATTGATAATGATCTTTCATTAAAATCAATTCAGTATGTCCACCAGAAACAACCAACGCTAATATAGGAAAATCAAAATCACTTTCAATATAATTTGCATAAATATGTCCATCGATATGATTAACATCTACATAGCGAATATTATGTGCCAAAGCAAATGCTTTAGCAGCATTAATTCCAACTAGCAATGAGCCAATTAAACCTGGAGTCGTTGTTACAGCGACTAAATCAATATCTTGAGGGATAACGTTAGCTTCTTGAAGTGCTTGTTCAAAAACATAAATTATCTTTTTTACATGTTCTCTACTAGCAACTTCAGGGACTACACCACCAAACACTTTATGAGTATCAATTTGTGAATAAACAATGTTTGCTAGTACTTCTTTTCCATCTTTTACAAGGGCAACGCTAGTTTCATCACAACTACTTTCTACACCCAATACTAACATCTCATCACCTCATTTCTTTTATCATTACCAAAGCATCTTCTAGATCTTTGTAATATTTTTCTCTCCGATAAGCAAATTTAAATCCATATTTTTCATAAAGACTAATTGCTATTAAATTATGCTCCCTAACTTCTAAACTGATTGTTGGGACTTTTGACATTGTACACAAATTAATTGCAAACTCCAAAATCATTGAGCCGTATCCTTGTTGTTGATATTCTTTGTCAATATAAAAATTCACTATTTCAGCTCGTTCACTTTCAATCCATAGACCAATATATCCCCTTACCTGATTATCAATATCAAGGATAAAATAGTATGCGTAAGGATTAAGTGTCAATTCTGAATAAAACATATCATATCCTAATGTTTCTTTGAATATTCTCTTTTCACCCTCAATAACAAAAGGGATGTCAGAAATTTTCATTTCACGAATTTGGTATCTCATGTGTTTGCCTTTCGTAAATAATTAGGAACCAATGCTTTTACATCTGTAATTTCATTTTTTGCTAATTCAACAATTGTTGAAGCGGAAAATTTAAAGCAGTTCTCATCAATGATATGATATTTGCTTGATGCAATCTCTTGATTAAACTGTTCAGCCAAAACAAAACGGTCATCTGCAATTAGAGAATACTTGCCATTTTCAATTTTTACAATTCGTGTATACAAATAGTCTTTTTTAGCAATACTAGTAACAGCATATTCTCCATCAGTACTATAATATCCACTGGCAATTACATCTAAACTGCTAATTGTATATAATGGAATATTTGAAGTCCATGCAAACATTTTTGCAATAATTGTACTCACTCTTAATCCTGTATAAGATCCAGGGCCAATACCAATAATAATTTTAGTGAAATCTTTTACTTCTAAATGATGAGTACTTAAGCCTTCGCGAATGGCATTCAAAAGATTTTCTGAATGATTATTGGGAGTTTTTAATATCTTTTGAAAAAATTCTTTGTTATTATCAACGAAAGAAACATATAAAAAACTTGTTGAAGTATCAATAATCATTGTTTTCATACTATAACCTCTTGTAACAAATCAATATATTGTGGTGTTTCTGCTTCAATCTCTACTATTCTTACTGTATCACTGTGTCTTTTTATCATTACTTTCAAAGCTTCTTGTGGCAAAATGGAACTGATATTGTTAGCCCATTCAATGACACACACTCCCTTTGCTTCAAAATATTCCTCTAAGTAATCATCACCACTATCATTATTTAGACGATACACATCCATATGAAATAGTGTTAAGCGGCCATAATGAATTTTCATGATAGTAAAAGTAGGACTATTTATTATTGTTGTGATATCTAGGCCTAAAGCAATTCCTTTTGTTAGAGTTGTTTTTCCGGCCCCCAAATCACCTTCAAGTGTGATTATCATGTTTTCTCCAACAAGCGTTCCTATTTTCTTTCCTAATTCAATCATTTGTTCTGGATTTTTAATTCTAAATTCTTTTTTCATACCTACACCATTTTGATATTATAACATATTTTTATTCTTTTTTCATTCAAAATAAAAAACATCATTAAAATGAAATCATTTATAATAATGTTTTTCTTGTCTTTATTTTGTCACATAAAACTTTTGATATAGAGCTACCTTTTCATAAACTGAATCTACCATGATTTCACGAAGTAAGATAGATGTTTTAATTATATCTTGTCCATACATAAATGGATAATAGTCTTTCTCAAATAAATAATCAATTGTTCCTACACTATACACGCCATCGTTTTCAACAAGAACACCACTGATATAATATGATTGTCCACTCTTAGTAACATTACTACTAAAATACATACCATCATTCATATATTGCAATATTCTTAACAATTGGTTACCTGATATCTTCGAACTGCAAATCATATTTTCAAATGGCATAATTTCAAAAATATCACCATAACTGACATTGTCATTGGCGTAGATTGGAAAAGCGCTACCACGAACACCACCAGAATTAACAACTCCGAGATCAACCTGCATCTTTTCCTGAATCGCTGTCGCCATCCATATTCCAGCAATATTTTTATATATGTTTTCTCCAGCTACTCCCAGGACCGAATTAGATTCATCAATATAGTCTTGATATTTACTTAATAAGTTGTTTATCTCAATACTTTCTTGGTTGCAAATTCTTGTAGCCTTGATGTTTTCACTAGAAGCATCAACAATTTCTTTGGTTTCTCCGTTGATTTCTAAAGTAATTTTTCCTATATATTGACCACTTGATCCAGATTGAACATAGGGTAGTGGTACATCACGATTATATTTTAATTCACCATAATACTGTTGGTGTGTATGACCATTAATCAATGCATCAATCTTCTCATCACCAATTAAAGATGATAACTGATAATTAATATCTGCAGTATCAAGATGCGCTGAAACAATAACGATATCACAATTTTCTTCACTTCTTAAGATTTTTGCATATTTTTTAATTGCAGAAAATTCATCAGTGAAAACATAGTCTTTTACATGGGATGCAAGAATATCATTTGTTTGATCACTTCCTAGCAAACCAATAATACCAATTTTTAGATTTCCTCTATCGATTATTGTATATGGTTTAGCCCACTCTGCTAATTCATTATTAGTTTTATAATTAACGTTAGCTGATAAAAAGGGAAAAGAAGCTTCACCATTTTCATCCTTGCCATCGAAAAATACTTTTATTTGGTCAACTCCCCAATCAAACTCATGATTGCCTAGTGTCATAGCATCAAAGCCAATCATATTCATTGCTTCAACAACAACTTTTCCACGTGTCATGGAAGATACTGCTGTACCTTGAAACATATCTCCAGCCGAAATTATAATGGTTGAATCGGGATTTGCAGTTTTTTCGCTGCTTAAATAAGCGCCAATTTTTGAAATCCCTACTTTATCTCCATCTTCTAATAAAGCACCATGAAAATCATTAATAGAATAGATAGTCAATTCATCAATGATAGGATCTTCAATAATGATATCTTCGCAACCTACTAGTATAATAGCAACAACAGCCAGTAATACAAATGTGATTAGTTTTTTCATTATTATCCTTCCTTTCGGCTATCAAATTTCTTTCTTTGATTGGTATTAAGAATTTTTTTACGTAAACGAATATTTTTTGGAGTGATTTCTACTAACTCGTCATCATTAATATACTCCATACATACTTCAAGTGGCATAATTCTTGGTCGTTTTAAAACTACAGTCGTGTCTTTTGATGAGCTCCTTTGATTTGTTTGTTGTTTTGCTTTTATCACATTAACCGCTAAATCATCCTCTTTGTTACACTCACCAACTATTTGTCCTTCATACACATTTTCATTTGGCTCAACAAATAGTACACCACGATCTTCAATTTGTCCTATTCCATAAGCCGTTGTCTTGCCTTCATTTGTAGCAACTAAAACTCCTAGTTTTCGATTGCCTACAAGCCCACTTTCTAGGGGGCGATAATCTAAAAAAATATGACTCATTGTTCCATAGCCCTTTGTACATGTCATAAAATCAGTCGTTAGACCAATCAATCCTCTTGAAGGCATTGTATATATTAAGCGTGTTTGCGAAATATCATTGGTCATTGATTCCAATATTCCCCCTAAACGCCCAATTAACTCAATTGTTGATCCTGTGTACTCATTTGGTAAATCTATTTGTACAAATTCAAATGGTTCGCATTTTTTCCCTTCTATTTCTTTAATAATTGGTTTGGGCTTAGCTACTTGAAATTCATATCCCTCACGACGCATGTTTTCAATCAAAATACCAAGGTGTAGTTCTCCTCTACCTGATACTATCCATTCATCGTGATAACCACTTCTATTAACCCTTAGGCTAACATCTTTCTGTGTTTCACGAAGCAATCGTTCTTCTAGTTTTGTTGAAGTGACAAATTTTCCTTCTTTTCCAGCAAAAGGTGAATTGTTAACTGAAAAATACATTTCAACTGTTGGTTCGCTAATCTTAATAGGAGGTAATGCTTCTTCATAACCTACTTCACAGATTGTTTCACCAACATTGATATCAACCAAACCAGCAACAGCGACGATATCACCAGCATATGCTTCTAAAATTTCGGTACGATGAAGACCTAAGAAGCTATATAATTTTTGTATTCTAAAGCTTTTTAATGACCCATCTGTACGCATGCAAGAAACAATCGTATTTGTTTTAATCGTTCCTCTTTTTATTCTACCAATAGCCATTCTTCCAACATATTCATTGTAGTCAAGTAATGCACCTTGAAATTGCAGATAACCTTCTCTTTCAACACTAGGTGCAGGAATCTCAGAAACAATCAAATCTAAAATCGGGTTCATTGTTTCTTCTTGTGTTGTAATATCACTAGATAGACTTGAAGTACCATGTGTAGCACTTGCAAAAGCCACTTTAAAATCTAATTGATCATCAGTTGCCCCTAATTCGATAAACAAATCAAGTAATTCATCAACAACCTCATCTGGACGAGCAGAATCTTTATCCACTTTATTAATAACTACTATTGGTTTTAGATTGTTTTCCAGTGCTTCTTTTAAAACGAATCGCGTTTGTGGCATTGCTCCTTCATACGCATCTACCACAAGAACCACACCATCTACCATTTTCATAATCCGTTGAACTTCACCACTAAAATCAGCATGGCCAGGCGTATCAAGAATATTTATTTTATATCCCTTATACATAACAGCAGTGTTTTTCGCAAGAATTGTTATTCCTCTTTCTCTTTCAAGATCATTACTATCCATTGCACGCTCTTCGATTGTTTCGCGAATGGTCAATGTCTCCGATTTTTTTAATAATTGGTCAACCAAAGTAGTTTTACCATGATCAACGTGAGCAATAATTGCTACATTTCTAATTTCCATTATTTTTCCTAACTAAAATGAATTTCCTTCATTTTCAACTTTCTATAAAACTCTTTTTCATGCGATACTAAAATTACTGTTCCTGGATAACATTCAATACTTTCAAACAAAGATTCTTTCGCTATTTTATCAAGATGATTTGTTGGCTCATCTAGAATTAATAAATTGGACTCTTCCAGACTAAGTTTCGCAAACCTTACTTTGGAAATTTCTCCACCGCTTAATTTACTAAGTGGCTTGATAGCCAAATCACTAGTGATTCCATACCGATTCAACAAACTTCTAACATTTTTGTCTTCCATTTTTGGGTATGTATCTTTTATATATTCAAATGGTGTGATTTCTGTTTTTTCTGACATTTCCTGTGAATAATAAACAACTTTATTATATTTTGGCATTTTAATAGCTCCCCCTAAGGCAGGAAGTAACCCCAAAATTGTTTTTAAGAACGTTGTTTTACCAATTCCGTTCTTACCAGTAATGACTACCTTTTCCCCAAACATGATTTTAACATCAATTTCTTTTAAGATTGGTTTGGTATAGCCAATCAACAACTTCCTAACAATTAAAGCTTCGCTATTAAAGGTGTGTGTAAAAGGAAAAACAAATTTCACCTTTTTTTCACCGGTGGGTTTGGCTAGCACTTCAATTTTATCTAGCATTTTTCTTCTACTTTGAGCGCGCTTTGTTGTTGATGCTCGCACAATATTTTTGTCAATAAACTCTTGCGTTTTCTTAATAAATTTTTGCTGAGCACTATATTCTGCCTCATATTGCTTATCACGCATATCTTTTTGTAATAAATAGGCATCATAATTACCTCGATAACGCACGATTTTCTTGTTGTCTAGTGCGCAAATAACATTACAAACACCATTTAAAAAATCAGTATTATGCGATATCACAATAAAAGCATGAGGATAAGTAGACAAATATTTGGTCAGCCATTCAACATGAACAGCATCCAGAAAGTTTGTCGGTTCATCTAACAATAAAACATCTTTTTCTTCTAAAAGCATCTTCGCTAGAAAAACTTTTCCCCTTTGACCACTACTAAGATTTTTTAAAATCCAATTTTCATCATAATGAATCCCTAAGCCATTTATAACATTGGCAATTCGCGATTGAATCATATAAAAACCATGTTGTTCTAAATAGACTTGAATATTATATGCTTTATTTAAAATTCGATCATATTCGCTTTCAGGAGCCGATACCAAACTTTTATATAAATGGTTCATTTCTCTTTCTTTTTGAAAAAGTTCTTCATACACTTTATATAAATAATCTTTAATCGTCAATGTATCATACACTTTTAAATGCTGATCAAGGTAACTAAAATCAATCCCGTTTATCCAAGATATTTTTCCTTCGTCAGGGTCAATACGATGAGCAATCATATTTAAAAGCGTCGTTTTTCCCACGCCATTAGCTCCTATTAAACCCATATGATCCTCATGATATAGGTTCATCTCAAGATTGCTAAATAGCGTTATTTCATTGTACCCAAACACTAGGTTTGTAATTTCTAGAATACTCATGATGTATACCCCAATCGCCTAGTTGATTATTATAGCATAAATTAATTGAAATTACAAGATTATGGAAACGCTATTTATAAAAAAAACGAGAATAAATCCCGTTTTATTAACTAATTTTTTCCTATTTGTGTAATTTTCTTAACAAAAAGAAAATAAAATTTCCCCTCTTCAAAATCCCATGGTGTTTTAACTGCTCCTAAATTTTGGTAGTGAAATTTATCGTACATCTTTATTGCTTTTAAATTATCATTTCTAACCAATAAATCTAATCTTTTCCACCCTTCATCGGCAAGAATTTTTTCAACTTCTTGAAAAATCAATGCTCCATAGCCTTGATTGCGATAGTCTGGATGAACCATAAACATATGCAGCGTCAAAGTATTTTCATGCCAATCCGATTTTTCTGCTCCTATTGAACCAATAATTTCTTCTCCAATAGTAAGAATGAAAAGTAGATTTTTTTGATAATCTTCGAAAAAATTATCATATATCGGATAATACTCATTCCACAATGGATAAGTTTTCTTGACGAATTCACATAGTTTTACAATCTCAAGCAAATCTTTTTCTTGGGCTCTTCGCACATTACTACCTTGTTCCATTTATTGATTCCTTCTACTGTTCTCTTTAATTTCTGTCAAGTAAGTCCATCGATCAAGTTTTTCATTTAACGTTTTCTCAATGAAACTTCTTTGTTCATACAAAGCTTTTACAGCCAAATAATCATCAGAAATTAACTTTATTTGATGATCAATCTCTTTTATAGCATACTCCATTTCAGTAATGTGATCTTCTATAGTGTCTAACTCTTTTTGCTCATTATAGGTTAGTTTAATTGGACCCGTTTTATTTTCACGAGAAAAATAACTTTTCTTTTCTTCTTTTTTAACCTCATCTTTCACCAAGTCAAGATAATCACTATATCCACCTAGATACTGATGAAAGATTTTATCCTCTCTTAAAACAAAGACTCTATTTACAACGCGATCTAAAAAATAACGATCATGACTAACAATAATAATAGCACCTGAAAAATTTTCCAAATAATCTTCTAAAATGGTAAGTGTTGTAATATCTAAATCATTGGTTGGTTCATCAAGAAGTAAAACATTGGGTGCTGACATTAGTATTCCCAATAAATACAATCTTCTTTTTTCTCCCCCCGATAAATTACCAATATAACTATATGGATTGTCAAAGAGGAAGTTTTCCAACATTTGACTCGCTGTGATATATCCTTTTTTTGTTTTAACTACTTCAGAAATATCTTTAATATAGTCAATTGCTTTCTTATTATCATCTAGTTTTTCATTATCTTGAGAAAAATAACCAATTTTTACCGTTTCACCAATAATAACTTCTCCTTGATTAGGTATTTCTTCCCCCATAATAATTTTTAAGAGTGTTGTTTTACCACTCCCATTTTTACCAATAATACCAATTCGATCTTCACGATCCAGCAGCAACGAAAAGTCACGAAAAACTTCTTCTTGATAACTTTTACTAACATGAATTAATTCAATTGTTTTCTTTCCTAATCTTGTTTTTGCACTTTCAAGTACAAGTTTTTTTTCAATAATCTTTTTTTGACTCACGAGACTTTCAAAATTTTCAACTCTTTTTTTATCTTTACTTGTCCTTGCCATGGCTCCACGGCTAATCCATTCATATTCTTTACGAATAAGTCCTTGAAGTTTTCTCTCCTTAGACATTTCTTGCTCAGCAATGCTAGCTTTCATTAAAAGATATTGTGAATAATTGGCTTCAAACGTTGTAAGTTTACCATAATTGAGTTCAATAATCTGATTTGTTACTCTATCTAAAAAATAACGATCATGCGTTACCATGATAATTGCTCCAGTATATCGAATCAAGTATTTCTCCAACCATGTGATGATATCACTGTCTAAATGATTGGTTGGTTCATCAAGAATAAGAACACTTGATGGCTTAACTAGTGTTTTTGCCAGTGCAACTTTTTTCTTTTCGCCTCCTGATAATAAAGCAATTTTACGGTCATAATCAAAAAACTCCAATTTTGTTAATAATGCTTTGGCTTCATGTTCAAGATATTCTTGGTTCTTACTACCACTGTCTTTCATTATCCATTCAAGTGGATACATTTCCTCATCTAAATCAATATCTTGTGACAAATAACTTACTTTTGCTTCACCTATTAAGGTTACTTCTCCTGTTTCACCTTCAAGATGACCAGAGATTATTTTTAAAAGTGTGCTTTTCCCACAACCATTGACGCCTATGATTCCTATTTTATCTTTCTGATCAATGTTTAATGTAACACCATCTAAAAGGATTTTATCACTATAAGTTTTTTTAATGTTTTCAGCAATTAGTAACATTATTCCACCGCTTTCTTAAATATTATATCATATTTGTGTAACAATTAGAATAAAAAATAGAACTAACAAGTAGTTCTATTCACAATTTTGATTAGCTTCAATCAGCTCTAAAAAATTGGCGTTTTTCTTGAGTTTAAAAAAGATTAAATTTCCTAATACCATTACCACTACCGCTTCACCAATAGCAACAGATGCCATTGATAATAAAAGTGGTAAGCTCAAAACATAATACAACTCTAAACCGATTATAATTCCATTAAAGATAACAGGAAAAATACTGGCTACGACTAAATTCTTTGATTTCATAACGAACAAAACCGAAATAGCCGTTGCTAAGGTACCAAAGATTACATCAACAATACCAAGAGGACTAAAAAAATTGGCAATGGCGCAACCTAAAATAAGAGCTATACTATAATCTTTTCTAAAAAAGCATAGTAAGATTAATATTTCTGCGATTCTAAATTGAATATTTCCATATGACATAAAACTAAGGACAATTGTTAAGGTAACATATAACGCTGTAATAATAGCCAACCGAATAATTTGGTGTATTCTACTTCTTTTATTCATTTTAATTACTCCTTGTTTTTTTAAGAGATGGTTATGCAAGGAACACCTCATAGTTTTAGTATTATATCATGTTTCAATAAATAAATCTATACTATTTGAAAAATAAAAAAAGAAAACGAATTCTCGTTTTCTTTACCCACCAAGATAGGCTTTCTTAATTGCATTATTTTCTAGAAGTTTTTTTGCTTCTCCTTCTAAAACAATTCGACCTGTTTCAATAACATATGCATAGTCAGCTATTGATAATGCCATTTTTGCATTTTGCTCAACAAGTAAAACCGTTGTTCCCATTTGTTTAATCTCTTTAATTATTGAAAAAATCTCGTTTACAAGAATTGGTGATAATCCCATTGAAGGTTCATCCATTAAAATAATGCGTGGATTCGTCATCAATGCTCTAGCTGTGGCTAGCATTTGTTGTTCTCCACCAGATAAAGTGCCTGCTGGTTGCTTACGTCTTTCTTTTAAACGTGGAAATTTTTGATATGTTTTTCGTAGATTTTCTTTTATGCTCTTTTTATCCTTCAAAGGATATGCTCCCATTTCGAGGTTTTCTTCAACCGTCATCGTTGCGAAAACTTGTCTTCCTTCGGGAACATGTGACATTCCTAAATCAATAATCATATGTGCTTCTTTTGCTAATAAATCTACCCCATCAAGCATAATCTTACCACTATCGGCTTTTTTTAGACGAGATATTGTTCGTAGAATTGTTGTTTTACCCGCACCATTGGCACCAATAAAAGCAACAATGGTTCCTTTAGCAACTTTCAAACTGACATCATGGATAGCATGAATCATTCCATAACTAACATTTAATTTTTCAACAACCAATCCTTCCATCATTCCACCTCTTCTCCAAGGTAAGCTGCAATGACATCTTTATTACTTTGAATTTCTTGAGGATTTCCCGAAGCAATAATTTTACCATAATTTAGCACGACAATTCTCTCACAAATACCCATTACCAGTTTCATGTCATGTTCTATTAATAAGATGGAAACATGATATTTTTCCTTAACGAGTTGAATGGTGTCCATCAATTCTTCCGTTTCTGTGGGGTTCATTCCTGCTGCAGGTTCATCTAGTAAAATTATTTGGGGATTTGTTGCAATCGCACGTGCAATCTCTAATTTTCTTTGCTTTCCATAAGGAAGATTGCATGCATATTCCTCTTCGACCTCATTAAGTTTGAACACTTCTAAGATGTCTTTTGCTTTTTGATCAATTGCTTGCTCTTCTTGCCAAAATCTCGGTAAGCGGAAAATAGCAGTCAATGGAGAATATTTCATATTGCTATTAAAAGCTACTTTCACATTATCCAAAACTGACAATTTTTTAAATAGTCGAATGTTTTGAAATGTTCTAGCAATTCCTTTTGTAACGCGAAGGTGAGGAGACATCCTCGTAACTTTTTCGCCATGTAAATAAATATCGCCAAATGTAGGTTTATATACACCAGTCAATAGATTAAAGGCTGTTGTCTTACCTGCTCCATTAGGACCGATTAGCCCCACTAATTCTCCCTTTTTAATGCTAATATTAAAGTCTTCAACAGCATGCAGACCCCCAAAAACAATTCCTAGGTTCTCTCCCCTTAAGACAAATTCTTCAGGATTAAGTGTTTTATTCATCTGAAGTCCCTCCTCGTCTAAAGAAAGTTTTAATATTGTTTCCCATCTTTATAAAAACCTTTTTCATGTTAGGACGAAAATGTTTAAAAAAATCCTTAAATTTAATTGCCATTTTTTTCAGATTTTGTGGCAAGTTTTTAATATTTTGTGGTAACATTTTGAAAAATCTGATCATTTTTTTGTAAGCCGTATAGGCAGAAAATTCATATCTACCCAATAAACCATTTGGTTTGGTTAACATAATGATGATTAATAATGTTGAATATATGATTAAACGGTAATCTTGAAGAAATCGTAATACTTCAGGTAACAGCAATAATACAATTGTTGCTACAATGGAACCAGTAAATGAACCCAATCCTCCTAAAACAACAATTACTAAAATTTCAATTGAATAGTTAAATTCAAATTTTATTGGTTGTAAAACCCCAATGTTTTGAGCAAACAAAACACCTGCAATTCCTGCTAATGCAGCTGAGAATGTAAATGTTCCTACTTTATATTTTGTTACGGGAATTCCACTTGCTTCAGCAGCAATGGCATCTTCGCGAATTGATAGAATTGCCCTACCATGCCGTGATTTCATAAATGTAAAAATAATTGTTACTATTATAATAACTACAATTGCATATAGCATAATATTTCGATTCAGAGGAATTCCTGTTAGTTTTCCTGATCCATCAAAATTGAGCAGTTTAATAATAGTGCTAATAATCTGACCAAACCCTAAGGTAATAATGGCTAAGTAATCTCCTCTTAGTCTTAATACTGGTATTCCTACTAAAAAGCCAATCATTCCTGCAGAACCAAAGCCTATTAAAATAGCAATGATTGTTGCTATATTATCATCAGCAGCTGCACCTGAATACTTCAAGAATAAACTACCTGCATAAGCGCCAACTGCCATAAAACCAGCATGCCCAAGAACCATTTCTCCCAGGCAACCTGTTGATAAATTTAAGGACACAGCAAGAATAATTGTATATAGAATAGAAATAAAGATCGAAACAAATTGTCGATAATTCATTCCAAGAATCGTTTTAAAGATATCTTTCGAAAATGAAGCACCAAAGACTACATAAATCAAGGCAAGTAATAATATCAATGATACAAGATTAACAAGCCAACGCTTTTTCTTTAGATTAGGATTAACCATAGAGCGATAAATGATTTGCTTTTCCATCATTACACCTTCTCTCCAATATTCTTACCTAAAATTCCTGTCGGCTTGAATAATAATATTAAGATCAATGTACCAAATAAAATAATATCAGAATATTCAGGAGCTATGCCAACCATATATGGCAATACTTCAATAATACCAATCAAAAATCCACCGAGCATGGCTCCTGGTATGATACCAATTCCCCCCACAACCGCAGCTACAAATGCATACAGACCAAGTTTTCCCCCTAGTGTTGGTGTTAAATAACCAGAATAAGCATAATACATGATTGCTGCTATTCCTGCTAAAAAAGTACCTATTGCAAATGTAATTGTTATTGTTTTATTATTATTTATTCCCATCAAACGAGCTGCATCGGGATTTTCACTTACTGCTCGCATTGCTTTACCTGTTCTTGTTTTATTAACAAATACTGCCAACAATATCATCGATGCAATGGAAACACAAATAGTGATAATTGCGATGTTGTTTATAACAACATCACCAATATGATAAATTTTTAATTCAATAATTTCACGAGCAATTTTGGGATTGCTAGTGAATATCTTTTGTGAAACATTTTGAAATAAAAGACTAATGGCAATCGCAGTAATAAGAGCTGTTATTCGCGGTGAATTTCGCAAAGGCTTATAAGCAACTTTTTCTGTTATAATGCCGAGAACTACTGCAAAAACTAAAGCTAAGATTAGTGACAGCCATATTGGTAATCCAAATAATATTATTCCCGAATAAGTTACAAAACAAGCCACCATAATGAAATCGCCATGAGCAAAATTAATTAACTTTATTATTCCATATACCATCGTATAACCAAGCGCCACTAAAGCATAAATACTGCCTTTTTGAATGCCATTTATTAGCTGATTAATGATATTACTCATTATTTTACCTCCTCATAGCATTAGGAATCACTATTCGTGATTCCTAATTCATCATCTAATTATCTTAATTTATTTGCTTTCTTTAAATGTAACCTTACCATCAATATATTGGCAAATAACAATCTTCTTAACAGGATTTCCTGTTTCATTGTAAGTAAATTCTCCTGTAACACCTAAATATGTTACTTGGGCAAGAGCAGCTGCTACAGCCGCTTTATCAGTTGTTCCTGCTTTTTCGATAGCAGCTTTGGCAAGATATGCTGCATCATAGCCTAATGCAGCAAATGCATTTGGAGTTTCATTATATTTTGCTTTATATGCAGCAACAAATGCTTTTGCATTTACTTCATCTGCAGCGTAGTGATTAGAAAAATATGTATTATTAAGTGGAGTGACATCGCCTTCGCCATCTTCACCAGCTAATATTGTTGAAGCGCCATCCCAACCATCAGCACCTAGCAATGGAAGTGTATAACCAGCAGCTCTAACATCTTTAGTAAGTGTAGCAATACTACCTGCATAAACAGGAATAAATACTGCTTGGGCATCGCTATTTTTAATCTTTGTTGCTAGTGCTTTGTAATCTGCAGAATCAGCAACAACTCCTCCGTCATAAAATACAACTGTCATTCCGTTTGCTTCAGCTTGAGCTTTAAATGCTGCAGCAACACCTTTTGAGTAGTCATCGCTATTATCATAAGCAACTGCCACTTTAGTAACTTTTAAAGTTTCAGATGCAAAGTTTGCCATCGATACACCTTGGTCAGGATCTAAGAAGCAAACTCTAAAAACATAACTTCTATTTAATGTAACACCTGCAGCTGTTGCTGATGGAGTCAACATTGGTAAGCCATCTTTTTGGGCTTCAGCAGCAATAACTTCTGAAGTACCTGAAGTAATTTCACCAATTAGAAAATCAATGGAATCAACCAATTTGTTATACGCATTAAGTGCTTTTTGAGCATCGCCTTCGTCATCTTCATCATGAAGTACCACTTGTTTCCCTAAAATTCCTCCTGCTGCATTGATTTCTTCAACTGCTAACGCTACTCCTTTACGAGCAGGTTCCCCATATTGACTTAAACTCCCTGTGAAAGGGCCCAACATACCAAAGTCAACTGTTTCTTTTTCATCATTTTTGCCACAAGCAGTAAATACTAACGCAGCAACTAATAAAACTAAAAAGCTAAATAATTTTTTCATAAATTCTCTCCTTTTTTTTTAATATAAGTATGCTAGAGAAAAAATAAAAAGCCCCATCTTTATAAGAGACAAAGGCTTAAAGCTTCTGCGGTACCACTCTTCTTATTGTCCTTCTTGAACAATCGGCTTGGCGATAGTGCAAACACACTATCGGTATTTTAACGCTTACCAAACGTTCCATCTTAATAGAAATCTTTTCTTTTCAGACGACTGCTAACAGAATGATTTTCACAAATACTTAGTCATTATCTTACACCAAATGATAACTCTCTAGAAACTAAATCATTAGCTACTTGTTTCTGCTCATGGCATTTACTTATATTATTGTAACCATTATAACAAAAAAAATAGCATTGTCCATATGTAAACGTTTTATATTTAAATATTTTTCATTCTTCCGTAGTGTAAAGCGCTTTCATTCGAAAAACAAAAAAATAGCTGGTAAAGCTATTTTTGTTTTTCTATAAATATTCCATACTTTTCTTTCACCCGTGCAAACTTTTTTAAAAGAGGTTTTCCTAAAAGAATGAGAAAAATGGCATTTGATATCATATATATTAACGTAATGGGAAAACTACTAGCGATGATTGCTAAATATCGAGAAAAATTAAAACCGTTATCAATAAGGAGCATTGTTTGAATATCTAGAATTAAAGAATATATCAATCCAGCTAGCACACCAAAGACTGTTAGAAAAACTACATTTTTCATAAGAAATGTCTTGCGTAGCATACCTGAAACAAAACCGATAAAGCCCCAAGCAAACATTTGAAAAGGAGTCCATGGCCCTTGTCCAAAATAGATGTTTGATAACAATGCTGTTAAAGCCCCAACCATAAATCCAGTTTCTTTTCCAAAAGCAATTGCAGTAATGATAATAACTGCCGCTACTGGCTTAAAACTAGGAGCCCAAGCAAAAACTATTCTTGAAGCAACAGCAATTGCAGTAATAACTGCAATTAAAACTATTTCTCTTGCTTGTGGAACCCGGTTCTCAAAAGCAAGAAAGAAAGGAAGCAAACTACAAATTGCAATCGCAATATAAATGATATCGTATTGTTGATCATCAAAAACAAAAACTCCGATTAACACCAATGCTGGCACTATGACAAAAGCGATTAAATAAATTAAATACTTCTTCATAAAACTTGATTCTTTCTGATGATACTTATTGCATCATCAACTGTAATTATATTGTCATACATATCTCTTGTAATACGATTAGCTGCTGTTGTATAAAAGCTATTATTGAGAAAAAATTCGTCTCTTATCGCTTTATTGATAATACTATTATCAAAAAGTAGAGCACACTCATCACAAATCATTGCTGAAAATTCAATATCATGGGTTACAAGGACAATGGTAATCCCTTTTGTTTGCAATTTTTTAATAATTCCTGCTAAATGAATTTTAAACATTCCATCAATTCCTTTTGTCGGTTCATCTAGTAAAATTATTTTAGGATTCAACAAAAGGATTTTTGCTAGTGCTAACTTTTGCTTCTGACCACCACTTAGGTCAAAGGGATGTTTGTTATACAATTCTTCTAACTTTAAATCCTGAGAAACTTCATCTAGTCGTATTGCAAAGTCTTCATCTTGATTACTATTATTGTTTTTCATTTCCATAAGTTCTTCTCTTACAGTATCAAAAACAAATAAGTCGTCAGGATTTTGAGGCAATAAAACTAAATTGTCACGATATAATTCATTGTTTTTATATTTATTAACATCCTTGCCATCGATAATGATTTTCCCTTGATAAGGTTTTAAATTACCAGCAATCAAATGAAGGAGTGTTGATTTTCCAGCACCATTACTTCCTACCACTGCCAAAATCTCTCCTCTATAAATATCCAACGATAGGTCATCAATGATATCAGCATCGTTTTTACGATATCTAAAAGCTACATTTTTCAAAGAAATCATTTTCTCTGAAGATAGTATTTGTTTTCTCGATTCAAGGCTTTTAATTTTATTTGTAAAATTACTCTCAACAAATCGCTTTCCTTGCCTAACGTTTAAAGGGCATTCTCCCTCGCAATCAACTGCACTATATAATTGCACTGATGTTGGGAAATTGGAAATCAAAGGAAAATTATTGTAGTTTTCTTTGATAATTTGACATGTTTTTTTGACAGTATCTTGAGAAAAAATATTGTTCATACCCATTACTATAATTTTATCAGCCAAAATCAACACATCTTCTAAATGATGTTCAACAAGAATAATAGTAGTCCCTAGTTCATCGTTTATTTTTTGCAATAATCTAAGAAAATTATCACGTGAAATCGGGTCTAGTTGAGCAGTAGGTTCATCTAGCAACAATACTTTCGGTTGCATAACCATCACGGAAGCTAAGTTTAGAAGCTGTTTTTCTCCCCCTGATAAATTAGAAGTATTTCTTCGAAATAGATCTTCAATATTGAAGAAACTCGCCATTTCTGCTATTTTCTGTCTTATTTGCATAGTAGGAACACCTAGATTTTCTAATCCAAATGCTAATTCATTCCAAACCTTATCAGCAACAATTTGATTGTTGGGATTTTGGAAAACAAATCCTATTTCTTTCACTGATTTATTCTTATCAATATCGATGAATGAAACTCCATTATAAAGAATTTCTCCTTCTAACTTACCATGAGGTCGTAATTCGTTCTTCAACATTTTCAATAATGTTGTCTTACCACAACCTGTCTTACCACAAATAACAGTAAAGGAGCCTTTTTCAATTGTCATATTGATATCTTTTAGAGCTGGATTTTTTTCACCAGCATACGTAAATGTTAAATTTTTGATTTGAAAAAGTTCCATTTTGCATTCTCCTTTACTTCAATTATTGTTGGAATTAACATTAGCAATCCTAATGCGAGATAAAGTAAACTATTAATTAAACTAAAACTTAATGGAGTTAAATGTGGATAATATTGATAATCCAAGTAGTTCAAAATACTACCAGCCATAATAAATGTCATTAGTGATATCATGATAAATGTCAGTAAAAGGTCCTCTATCTTATATCTAAAGACAGAAAATCTTGTTTTTTGCTTCAATCCATATCCGCGAGCATTCATTGAATCTGCTGTATCTAATGAATTTTCTAATGCCCATGTGATTAATGATGAAAAAACTCGTAAGTTTAGCTTAATTTTTCCTGCTATTTTTTGATTATATAAACCTAGGTTTCTTTGTGCCAAAGAGATTGCTTTTCCCTTTTCTATAAAACGAGGAATAAAAGCTATGCCCATTGATATTATTGTTGAAATGTTAGGTAATGCTTTTCCAAATAAATAAGTAAACTTATCCATTGTCATTATTTTGTTATAACATTTAAACCAAGTAATGATAGATCCTAACATCATTGCCATTACCGCTCCATAAACCAAACTTTCTTTGGTTATAATCTTTTTGCCCACAGTAAACAAAATAGTCTCGCCTTGGGAAACAAATAGTGGGTTTGTAAATGTAATAATAATAATAATAAATAATATAAATAAAAGATGTTCTAAAAATTTCTTTTTTTCTTCTATTACCAAATAGAAGAGTAGAGAACAAAACAAAGATAACATAATTGCTAGGGGGTTATTCGTGTACATTGTATAAAAAATTGAGCAGATAAAAAATATAGCAATCACTGTTGGATGAAATTTTATCATTCTTTGCATTGACACGACCTCCTTTGTAAAATAAAAAATACCCACCTAACGGTAGATATGTAACAATTGCCTGTCAACCGTCATTTCCCACCGAAACGAGTTTATTCATCACTATTGGCAGGTCTCCTGGCTCAAGCGTCATCGCATACAATCTCGTCTTCCCAAAACATGGTGACTTTATCATTGATTTATGCTCTTCTCTTACAGTAGCGGGGGCTGCTATGGTTTTTCACCATATTCCCTATTAATGCATCAAATGCAACCGATAGTTATAAATTTTCTTATACTGACATTCTATCATATAAGTATAAAATTTACCATATAAATATAAAAAAAGCTGCTTTTTAAAAAGCAGCTTGAGGGCCATTAAATCCCATTTTAATAAAATCAATACAACTATTATAATATGATTTAATTTCTTTTTCACTAGCTTGGTTAGCTAGGTATTTTTGCAAGCAGAAAAATCCAATCATTTTAATGATTTCTGCGAAGCCATTGACATTTTTAGACTTTTGCTGTGCTTCAGGAAAGTTAATGATTCCTACAGGATTTTGTTTTTCCATCATGCCGGGATGCATTCTGGATTTCTTGGAATCATTAAATAATGTTGAAAAAACATTAATTCTAAATTGACGATTTTCTTCACTAGTTAACTTATCAATTTCGTTTGAAAATTTCAGCTTTAAAGCTTCATAAACATCGCCATTTTTTTCTTCTACATATTTGATAAACCTCTTTTGATCAATACCATACATATAATTAATTAAATATATGAATAGATCATCTACATTCTCAAAATACTGATAAAAACTACCCCGAGGTATTTCAGCATCTTTAACAATGTTTGCAATAACAGCTTTTTCTAAAGGAACTCTAGAAAACTCTTTTTTTGCGGCACGCAAAATTCTTACTCTTTTTTCTTTAGGTAAGTTTGTAAATGTTCTTGTAGGCATTTTGTTCCTCCTTTACAATAAAATAGGATTACTCCATTCAATTACACTGTTACTATTATATATTATCACAATTCTTTTGAATTGTCAATAATCGTTTTGTATTTTTTTGTATTTAATTATATTTTTAAATATTGTATCTTACACTTATTATTATACTCATTTATCTTAATCATTCCTTAAAAAAAGCGAATTTCTTCGCTTTTAATATCCTGGTTTTCCTAGCAATTCGAACATCTTCTTTTTATAAGCTTCTACTCCTTCTTGATTAAAAGGATTAACCCCTAATAAATATCCACTAATTCCACAAGCAAACATAAAGAAATATAAAAGAAAACCGATATCATGTTGATCAATCTTTTCTAAATGAATCAAGATATTAGGAACATCTCCTTCAACATGGGCTTGAATTGTCCCTTCCATTGCCTTTTTTGCAATATAATCTAATGACTTATCAGCAATAAAATTAAGTCCATCATAATTATTAATATCTTTATTTAAAAGCAAATTTTTTTCTGGTTTTACTATATTAATGACCGTCTCAAACAATTTTCTTTGGCCATCTTGCACATATTGACCCAAAGAATGAAGATCAGTAGAATAAATTACACTAGCAGGGAATAATCCTTTGTGCTCTTTCCCTTCGCTTTCTCCATATAATTGTTTCCACCACTCTGCAAAATATTTTAACTTTGGTTCATGAGAGACAAGCAACTCAATATCTTTACCATTTTTATAAAGAATATTTCTAATTGTTGCATATAATAATGCATCATTTTCCCAAAATGGAGCATTGCTATATATTTGTCGCGCATCCATAGCTCCTTTAAGAATTTCATAAATATCATATCCAGCACATGCAATTGGTAACAATCCAACCGATGTTAAGACAGAATAACGGCCACCTATATCTTTAGGTATAAAAAATTCTTTGTATCCACTTGCCTTAGCAATGCTATGTAAAACACTATTATCTGCAGTTGTTGTAACAAAAATTCGTTTACTCGCTTCATCACCATATTTTTTCTCTAACAACTCTTTTGCTAGACGAAAAGCGATAGCTGGTTCTGTTGTTGTTCCTGATTTAGAAATGACATTGATGGAAAAACTGCGATGTTGCAAGTACTCCAGCAATTCTGCGGTGTAAGTTGATGAAAGAGTATGACCAGCAAAAATAATTTCCAAACCTTTTTTTGCTGGATAATAATTATCTAACATAGAAATTACAGCTTTAGCACCTAAATAGGATCCTCCAATACCTATAACTAACAAGCATTCACTTTGCTCATTAATCATATCTGCTGTTTCTCGAATATCTTGAATTTCACCAGGACTAATTAAAACTGGCCAATCAATCCAGCCAACAAAGTCATTTCCTTCACCTGATTTATGAATTAATTTGTCTAATGCAGACAAAGCATCTTTTTGATGTTCATCAATTTTTTCTTTACTTACAAATTTTAATACATTTGTATAATCAATTTTCACAATACTCATATTATTCGTTTTTCCTAAATTGTCGAGATATAAATTCTGGCATTACTTTTTCCAAAGATGTAAAACCAATCGTGTATTTAGGAATTTCTCCCTTCACTCCTCGAGATTTGTTTAATGCTTTATAGCTAAGTCGCAACTTCTTCTCTTCTTCATCTACTTCTAAAACTTTTAGTTTTACTTGTTGACCGATAGCTACATAATCGTTGATACTTCGTACAAAATTGTCAGAGAATTCTGAAATGTGAATTAGGCCATCATAATCATCAACAGTAACAAAAGCACCATAGCCTAAGATGTTTGTTATTTTCCCGTAAACAATTTCTCCCTTTTTAATCATTTTACTCACCTTTTATCTTAATTGTATTATAGCATAAAAGATTTTTTTTGTTAAGTCAATTTTTTTCAAAACGAAGACGATAGCTACACTTTTGGCACAGTTCTTCAACAATTTTCCCATTTTCAAACCCTTTTTTCATTTCTAAAAACCGTGGTTTTGCGAGAATATTTGTTAAACTTTCATCAAATATGTTCCCAAATTTAATGATTCCTTCAGCATCTAAACAGCAAGGAACGACATCTCCATTGGTAAGAATTGCTATTTGATCTCTTGTTCCTAAACAACGACCAACATCAGAAAGATATGGCAAATCCATACTCGGCCAAACAAATTCCTCATCGCTGGAAATATAAACATTATCAATGATACTCTTATCACCGATAATTATTTTTTTGGCTAATTTCATTTCAAGATAATTCAAGATATATTTATTTAATTCTTCGTTTTTAATCCATAGTCTTAAAGAAACAAAAAAGCTTTTTAAATGTGATACGTTATCAATAAATTCATATATATCGTCTAAATATTTGTCTTTTTCATTAGCACTTAAACACACCAAGGAATGAAGAGATATATTAACTTGATGAATCGCTGGACAATTTAGTAGTCCTTCCTTCACTTTATTTATATCAACTCCGTTTGTTGTTATGTTTACTTTAATATTGTTTGCTGCTGCTATTGATAAAATCTCCATAAATTGGGGATGAATGATTGGTTCACCTTTAACATGGAGATAGATATAATCACTATATTCTTTTACCTGTTTGAGAATCGCACTGAATTCTTGTGCTGTCATTGCTAATTTTTTTCTATTGGTTTTAGAACAAAATGGACATTTCAAATTACAGATATTAGAAATTTCAATATATATTTTTTTAAATTGCTTTTTCATGATTATTTTTTAACTACAGTTGATGTTTTTGTTGTAGGGGCTAAAATATATACAGCACTTAACATAGCACCAAGCATAGATAGTTGTGCAGTTCGTAAATCCCATAAGATGAAAATCAAAGCTGAACCTATTACAAGGGCCGCTACACCGATTATCATCTTCATAATCATCTTTTTCGCAACATATGCTCCACTTGTATATTCTCTAACTAAAGCTGCTAAAGGTATCAAAAAAGTAAACATATAAAATGAAACTAGATAGCGGTAAATCCATGTTTCGATTAATTGTTCTTCAGGTAATACATTCCCTGAAGAATCTTTTGTCTTAAACAGCAAAAATGCAGCTAGTAAAATAACTACACAAATGATTAAGCATACATTATAAAATGTTTTTCCGAATTTAACTTTATCCATTATCTATTTCCAATCCTCTTTCTTAACCAGCAATATTCTCTACGCCGATAATACCAGGGACTTCTTCAAGTAAAAAGGCCTCAATACCATCTTTTAATGTTGTGTCAATACTAGAACATCCAACACAGGCACCTAGCATTTTTACATATACAATTCCATCTTCAACTTTAACAAATTCAACATCTCCGCCATCACGTTGTAAATATGGGCGGATTTTATCAAGGATTGTCTTTACTTTGTTTTCTATTTCTATTGTGTTCATAATCATTTCCTTTCTAAATACATATTATATTATACTAATTTTCCCAAAAAATGTAAAGTGATATGCAAAGCAAAACAAAAAGGGCTTTCGCCCTAAAGTTTTTTCAATTCTTTTTTCCTAGCAATTAATACTACCGCTTCTGCTGCAACTCCTTCACTACGACCAATATAGCCTAGTTTTTCTCCTCTTGTTGCTTTAATATTAACTTGTGAATCCTCAATATCGAGCAATGAAGCAATCTTTTCTTTCATGTTTAAAATATATGGCCTTAGCATTGGTTCTTCAATAAAAATAGTTGCATCAATATTTACTAGAGTATAGTTATTCACAAATAACATTTTCTTAACTTCACTAATAAAATAACTCGATGGCTTATCTTTATATTGTTGATCGCTGTCAGAGAAATGTGTTCCTAAGTCACCTAGTCCCAAAGCTCCTATGATTGCTTCTGCAATCGCATGCAATAAACAATCAGCATCAGAATGACCCAACAATCCTTTGGCATAAGCTATCTCTATTCCACCTAAGATGAGTTTGCGATTGCTTTCCAAACGATGTATATCATATGCATGTCCTATTCTATAAGTCATTTTCTACACCTAAATTTTTCGTAATATACTTTATATCTTCAATGGTAGTCACCTTTAAATTATAAGGACTCCCTGCTATAATGTTAGGATTCATCCCAAAATATTTTTCTAATAGACTCAAATCATCATAAGCAACATAGTTCTCCTTTGTTGCCTTTTCAATTGCTTGTATCATTTTTTTACGATTAACCCCTTGTGGTGTTTGTACAAGATACAATTTTTGACGATCTAGTGTAATGACATGTTCTTCTTTCATTTCTTTGATTGTATCTTGAGCTTTATAGCCCAAGCAACATGGGTAACCTTTTTTTAATTCCTGATAAATAGTAACTATATCAGCTTTTTTAATCATCGGTCGAGCACCATCATGAATTAGAATCAAATCACTTGTAGCTGCCAATAATCCTTGATAAACACTATCTTGACGAGTAGCTCCACCGATTACCAATTCAAGCTTATCCTTAGGAATATCATAAGTATAACTTTCTACCATCTTTTTTTCGCTTTCTCGATAAACAAGAATAATTTTATGGCATTGTGGTACTAGTAAAAACTCATCTAGCGAATAACGAAATACAGGTTTTCCTCGGATAACGTAGAAATTTTTATTGTATGAAAGCTGTGAACGAGAACTGCTTCCTGCTATTAAAATAACCGCATCAAATCTTTCGTTTGTCATATAAAAACTCGTTATTGATATCTACACGATACTTGTCGAACTGATAATTAGGTCGTTCTTCACGTTTTTCACGATATATACTAAAGGGTCTACCATAATCTGGATTTGTTGCATAAGATAGTGCTTCATAACCAGCAACGATAAATCTCTCTGGACTTGGATTAACAACACTTTCACTCTTAACAATTCCCAAAGCATTGTTCATTTGATATTTGTTGCCATTAAAAACAACCTGCGTATTCACTAGTTCAGAAACGTTACTATTAATTTCACTAACAATTCTTTCATAATCAGCTATCCCAGTAAATAATAAACAATAATCAACATTAGATAATTTATAAACACGAGATTGATTCATCTTAATTGATGTCAATTGTGCAAAATAACGATCTGCTAACACATTGGCAACATCTTTACCCAATTTCTCAGCATAACTAGCTATTTTCTTTAATGTTATAAACACTAAAATAAAACTACGGTTGCTTTCTTGATTGTTCTTAATTTCATTTTCTAGTGCTTCTTTAGGCAAATACTTCATTTGTCGCGGTGTAAATTTTGCCCAATGAATGATGTTATAGATATACATTCCTTCAACTGTTCTAGTTTCTTCAAACCATTCAATCCCATTTATTGTTTTTAAACGATAATAATAAGTGTTACTGCCTTCTTTTTGCGTTAGCATACGTTTATAGTTAGCAACATCTTCTTCAACAATATAATTTAACAAGCCATCAGTCGTAATAACAGCATCGCTGGTTCCCAGTGCTTTTTTCATTAAATCAGTTAAAATATAATTACCATTTGCACTATCATAATAAGCCAATGGTTCATTTAATGAATCAAAGAAATTAAACAAATGGGAAGCATATTCCTTCATAATACTATCTTTATATAATTGAGCAGGTGTCAATTTTTGATTATATAATAAGTAACCCCGTAATTTTCCATTCTCATTAATCATTGCCTTAGCAACTTCTTCTTTTATTGAAGCAAAATCATTGAAGGTGATTTCAATATTAAATGTTTTTTCACCAAAATCACGCAAATGGTTCATAAATTTCTTATATGACATTGTCTCACCATCGCAAACGATGCTCTTTACCAGACGATACCATTTTTTCTTGTTCTTATAATTTTTAGGTAACATATCATAAAATTGATCGGTAAACATTAACAATTTTGATTTTTTATTGAAATAAGCATAGATGTTACTTTCAATATTTGACGGAGTTAATTCATAAAACCGCATTTTGTTTTTGTAATTTTGTGCTCGTATCAAAATGATAACATATATTAATAAGCAAGCAAAAACCAATTCGACTACCGCCCAAGCAATCAAATTAATTCCCAACAAAGTGACTATTAGTTCTCTAGTTAAATATCTTGTGAAAAAAGCCAATCCAACCGATAATAAAATGATTAGTGTTTCAATAATTGGAAGCTTTTTAAAAATCACAATTGTTGATATGTACAAAAGACCTAATATGATGAATGCTAAAATTGCTATGTCATTTTGCTTTTGGATAATAAAATTTACAATGTTTTCTAACATTATTTCCCCTCCTATCTAACTAATAAAGTAGCTGTTTTCTTGTTTGTAGCTAAAGGAATTTCATAAACATCACAAAGCCGCAACAAAGCTGATATATCCGGTTCATGTGGTTGTGGTGTCAATGGATCACGAAAAAAGAAAACCATATCAATCTCTCCATTCGCAACGCGTGCTCCAATTTCCTGGTCACCACCTAGAGGTCCTGACTTATGGCAATGTATTTTTAAATTTGTGTGTTCCATAATTAGTTTTCCTGTTGTTCCTGTTGCATATAAAGTATGTTGGCTTAGAAAGCCTTCGTTTTCTTTCGCAAAAGCAAGTATATCAGGTTTTTTCTTATCATGGGCAATTAAAGCTATTCTCATACATTTCCTCTTTCTTTTATATTATTATACCATGTTTTTCTAATAAAACAAATATTGTTTATGGAAATAGCCACAATTATTCATCCTTTGCCATAAAAAAAGATTTAAGGTTCCCCTTAAATCCCATTGTCACTTGATTACTAAATATTGATCTAGTATTTCTTTTAGCCTTTCACTCGTTAACTCTAAGTTGATTACTCCAGAAATTGTTATTGAGACATTTCCTGTTTCTTCCGATACAACTATAGTTAAAGCATCATATTTTTCACTAATTCCAATCGCTGCTCGATGACGCGTTCCAAAAGACTTGGGAATATCATACTTATCAGTGGATGGAAAATACGCTCCCGCACACATTATTCTATTTTTACGAATGATTATCGCTCCATCATGACAAGCTGTTCCAGGAGTAAAAATGGTTGTAAGCAATTCTTGCGTAATAATCGCATTAATCGGAATTGCTTTTTCAATAAATGTATTCAAACTATCTTCTCTTTCAAATGTTATCAAAGCACCGATATGACGCTTTGATAAATAATCTACGGTTTGAGCAATAGTATTAATAATAATTTGCTTTTCTTGAACCGAAGAGAATGCATTGTCAACCTTTGACTTAACAAAAACTGCCTCCCAAATATTTCTAATTTCTTGACTATAAATAATGATAAATAATCCAATCATCCAAAAGGCAAAAACCCTAATCAATGCTCCAATCATTCTCAAATCAAACAAAATAGTAAGTAGATATATAAGCAAGAAAATAAACAGAGCAAAGACAATTTTTTTCGGTTTTATGCGCTTTTTAATTAAAAAATATAATGCAATTAACAATCCTACAACTAATAATAAATCCAGTACCGCTTTAACAATCCCCAAAAAGCTAAACTCATTGGTATATTCTGATAAAATCTCAATAAAGTTATCAAACATTTTTTTCACCCTCTCTACTTAACATCAAGTCAATTTGATTTTTTCTTTCTTGATCTAGTTCTTGTTTATTCATAAAATAGCGAATCATTTTCTCATCTTTTTCTTCAATTGCATAATCAATAGGTAAACAATTAACCTCATCTAACATATCAATATCGGCACCATGTTCAACCAAATATTTAACTATTTCAATATTGCCATTTAACGCTGCTAAATGAAGTGGAGTTTGTTCTTGCGAAGCACCAATATTTAAATCACACCCGCTGTTCACCAAACTTCTAATAAACTTTATTTTCCCTTCGTTAACTGCTTTATGGAGGGGGGTATCGCCATATTCATTGGCAATGTTCATATTTACACCAGCTTTTATAAATAGATTAAATAACTTAATATCATTTAATTTTAAAGCCACATGAAGTAATGTCTGCCCCAAATAGCCTTGTGTACTAACATCAATATCTTCTTCCTTCAATTTTGCAAGAGTACTTTTAATATAGAAATAACGATGAGGATCTTGTTTCACTGTATCAACAAATTCTTTGAATTTTTTCTTGTCTCCTCGTTTAATCATTACTTATTGCCTCAACAATTTTTTTCGCTGCATAATCGATGCCTTTTGTAAAAACAACTTTTTCAAGAACTACTATTTTCCAACCCTTATTAACATTAGTGTAATATTTATCACGATAAATATTCAGTACCTCTATTCGGTTAATATCGTCAAATAAAATCATTACTCCATATAAATTATCCTCTTTCCTTAAGATTAAATTTACATTGCCATTATTTGCATAAACCTCATAGCCATATTTTGCTATCTCTTGAACTAGTAATTCTTTACTACTTTCACCAAACTCTTGCGAGAAAATTTGATCCCGACCATCAAGAATTTTTTTTAAGCCAATAGCAAATTTAAAGTTTTGTTCTTCCAGTAGAATTTTTTTACTATCGTAAATAATAATCTTTTTTCTACACAACAAAAGATTATCTAGCATATTGTCATAAATATAATCAACATCAACCATATAATAGTCTTCATAATCAAGAATATTATAGTCAGCATTGATATGATATGCGTTGGCAAGATCGCTAATATTGAGATTAGTTAGTAAAAACTTATATATTTGTAAGAAATTATAACCGCTTTTGCTTAATGCTTTTGCCAATTCCTGATAAGTTGCTTGTTGCTTAATTATATCTTTAATAAAATAGTTAATCTTTACATTTTCATCATTAACAAACAATTCCAAGATATAATCATTTACCTTTTTCTCAATTATTTCAAGACCGATGTTTCTTGAATAATGATTGTGGAAAAGCCCCCTTTGACCTTCCATAAAATTGATTAAGCCTTTAGGAGTTAATGAATAACGATAGTCAAGATAAAACTTTTGTGTGTTTCTAATAATCGAAATTAAGTTGTTTGAAATTGACTCGTGTAGTTGATATTCACCAGAGATAATAACTTGTGCTTTTATTTGTGACAAAAACTGTAAATTAGAACTTGGAATATGCGCATCATCAACAATAACCAAATCGAAATCATTTGCATTTATATACTTGTCGACTAACTTTGTACTACCAAGAAAAATATGCTTTATTCCCTTTGTTCGGCGAATATAGCCTTGATAATCTAAATGCTTAATTCCATTTAAATTTAGGCGATGAAGGCTAAACTCCCAAATATCACTTAAAATGTTCTCACCCTCATGAGCAATTAAACTTGCTTCAAGCTGACTTGTTTCCTGTAAATATGCATTTATATCCACAATTTGAATTAGTATTTGATTGGTTGCAAGATATCTGTTTTTTAGTTCCTGTAAATAAACAGAGCAAAAATCATCAACTAATTTGTTCTTTCTTTTTGTCGTTATTACGTGCTTAATCAGTTTACCAAGTTTAAATTTATTTAATATACCAATTCCATCTGTTATTGCTAAGTAATGTAACAATTCTTCTTTCGCGTTTAATAGTTTATTGGTATATTCTATTGTCTCTTCAAAATCACTATAATAATAACGAGAAATACCATCTTTAAAAATCTTACAATACATTTTAAATATTTCCGTCAAAGCATTGCTAATCTCTTTGCAATTGTTAATGTGTGTCACAAGCAACGCATGTCGTTTTACATTAATACTATTTACAAAGAAATTGGGATTTACAAAGCAATTTACATAAGCATCAAAACTCTGCATTACTTTCGAAATCAATTGAACATCTGTATTGGCATTATTATATAGTTTACCAAAAAGCCATTTGTACTTTTCATTACTATTTAAGTAATTGATATATTTATTCTTTTCATTTAGTGTATCCCGAATATCTAAATATGTTTCTGCTTGAATATAATCCTGCTCTCTTGTCCTAATGAGAAATAACATACGGTCATTAGAAAAGTATAAGTTTTGAATATATTCAAAAACATTGTTTAAATTATCGATTTTTTCATATACATTGTTACCTGGAACTACCAAATGATATCTTAATAAATCCTTCAGTAAATCTAGCAATTCTAGATACGATTTTTTATACATCAAAAATGTTTTTAGAACCCGGTCATAATCCTCTTTTGCAACTACTTCTTTTTCTGCCAGACGATACAGCATTTTTGTGATAAATCCTCGATATTCGTATCGACCTATCTTAACGAAATATTCTTTTAGTGCATCAAGTTCTCCATATAAATCATTACTACTATCATATTTTACTTTTGTTAGATTAAAGTATTGTTCTTTTAGGGTCTTAAACTGATGTGATGCTTCAATAAACTTTTCTATTCTAACAACCAATTCATCAATTTTAATATTATCAAACCTTTTTCTAATGCTGTTAAGAGTCTTGTTTTTAAGTTTATTAGACTCGATTTTTTTAGCATCATTAATGCTTTTTAATGCCATAAAACATTCTTTGATTGTTAGTTTTGGATATCTTACTTGAAAATCATCAACAATTGCTTTTGATTCATTAATACCATCAGTAAGTTTATTTAATTTACCAATAAATGAATCATATTGATTATTGACAATGACATTTACAAATTTCCGATTAATCTTGTGTGAGCTGATATAATCAGTAAATCTAATTATTTCATCATATCCTTCACCTGTTTTCCAAAATTCCCAATTAGAAAAAGTAAAGATTTTTTCAAGCGTTTTAAAAAAGATTTCCTGTTGAATTGCTCCTTTGTTAATTTTAATCGTTACATTCTTACGATCAGCATTTAGATTATTAATATAATGTAACTCATTTACACTAAAATAGTTTTGAAAAATTGTTGTAATCTCATTGTCAATATTAATCGTTTCAAGATTAACGTATCTATGGTTAATGTAATAATTAATTTCTTGTATCTTATGAATTTCGCTTTTTAAATTTTTGTATTCAACTTGTGCTTCTTTGAATACCTTTAGAGTTTCTTCCACCCAACTATCTGGTATCAATGCAATATCTAAATTTTCCAAGTAATAAATAACATTCTTCAACATCGCATAATTTTCAATTTTCTTGATTCCAAAATTAGTTTCAAAAGAATTCTTTTCTTCAAAAAAAGTTCTAAAACAGCGGTCAATTTGATAAATTAAAGTTATGATTTGGTTTGGATATTTTACATTATTAAGAATAGGAATTTCTTTCCAAATGCTCTCTTTAAAATTATCTATCTTTCCCAAGGCTGTTTGAATCTTTTCTAAACTCTCTTTGATAGAAAAATATTCATGTTTATATAAGTCATCTAGTCTATCTATTTCTATTTTTTCTGATGGTAAATCGTGAAATTTAATAAGTTCATCGATTATCTCTAAGTATTGAAAATTGGCTATTCTACCATTCATTGCAATTTCGTACTCTTTTAATTTCTGATAATGATTCAACAAATCATCTTTTAGTTCATCTGTTGAGAAATTACTATCAGAAATCGTCTCAATGTTAGTAGCCAATAAACTTGCAAACGGCTGTGACAAATTAGCAATATAGTTGTCCATATTTTTTTGTTTCATAGAAGTTAAGATATCTGTTAATGTATCTTCCATATCAGAAATAAACAAAACCCGCTTTTCTTGATTCACCGTGTTTATCATAATATCCTTCAAGACTGTTGTTTTTCCTGTCCCAACACGACCAACAATGGAAAAACTCTTTCCTAAACGTGAGTTGATTAAAATTTCTCTTTGTGTTTTGTTCAGCGGTAAAGAATAATATAAATCACTTAAATTGGGTGAGTATAATTTATCCGATAATTCATTTTCTATTTCTTTATTTCTTTCTAGTTTTGAAAAATCAAGTAAAACATCTTTCTTCCTAACATTTCCATAGGTTAGATAGTTCTCTAGTATCACGCTAAACTCTTCATTACGCATAAAACTCATGCAAAATTGATCAATAGCAAAAACACTATCTAGTTTATTATTCCATATAATATTACTTTTTGTAATTTCAGTTAACGTAGATAACAATAGGGGATTTTCAATTGGTGAATTTAACAATTGAAAATATATATTTTCTTCTACAATGATGATATCGACTGGTATTAAAACGATTGGCATAAATACTTCTTTATTGTCATTGTTTTCGTATTTCAAAATACCATAGCTGATAAATAGTTGTTTTAATTTATCTTTGTCAGCAATATTTTTAAAGAATAGATATGGTATCTTATTATTTAATTCTTCATTTTGAATATTCATTCGTCCGATGCCAATGTTTTGAATCGCAAAATCAGTAATTTCATTGATATTAATCATTTCATAATTAAGCAACTTCTCTAGAGCTTCATAATCAACATTACCCAATTCGAGATAAGCTTCTGTATTAAATATGCTTTTTAAATGCAGGTTGTTAGATGATAGTTTTAAGTTGGCTACAATGTCTCTAGTCATATTCATTACCTCATTATTATTATATCAAAAAAAGTACAAAAGTAATATAGTATTTTGCTTTTTTAAAAAAAATTATGATTTTCAGCCTTTTCAATAAATATTTTCACTGAATAAATGAAAAAAACGCTGTAAATATTTTCATTTTTTTTCTTCTTTTAATTTGCTTTTTTTCATAGTATAATTAGTTAATGATTTTTTTTAGAAAGGATTTTTGCGATGAACAATGTAGACAGAGTTTTCTATAATGACCATATTATTGAGAAGTTAAATAATGACATAAGGAATTTTTTTCCCCACTTATTTTTAATTGATAAAGAAAAAATGCATATGACTTTTACGGGAGTATCGCGATTGGTTTTACTAGATCGCTATGCCCAAAAAGATATCAATCATAGTTCAATAGGAATTGGTGATGTTGTTGTCTGTATTGTAAAAGATGACCCAAAATTTCCAACTAGAGGAATTGGATACATCAAAGAAATCGATTATGAATCTGGTTTTTTATATATTGAAGTCGAGCAAGAATATACTGGAATGTGTCTTGACATTGATGAAAAGAGAGTTATTAAACGTCATTTAAATGAAGTTGACAAACCTTTAGAGCTATTTTTTGAACAAATTTGTCATCGCTTAGCAAATAATTTAGGCCAAGGAGAAAAGATGGAAGTCGTAACTGATTTTTATCATGAACTTTCCGAGTTAAACCTTGTTCCAGCAGGAAGAGTCTTATTCGGTGCTGGTTCTAATAGCTCTGTTACTTACTTCAATTGTTTCGTAATGCCTTTTATTCATGATTCACGTGGCGGCATTAGTATTCACCGTCAACAAGTTATGGAAATTATGTCTCGTGGTGGTGGTGTTGGTACAAATGGCTCAACATTAAGACCAAAAAACTCACTTGCGAAAGGAGTTAATGGAAAATCAAGTGGTTCGGTAAGTTGGCTACATGATTTATCAGAATTAACTCATTTAGTTGAACAAGGTGGCTCTCGCCGCGGTGCACAAATGATAATGTTAGCAGATTGGCACCCTGATATTATCGAATTTATCATTAGTAAAATGCAAAACCCAAAAATATTACAGTTCTTAATAAATAACCTTACAGATGAAGATATCATTCGTGAAGCAAAAAACAAGTTAAAATTTATTCCGTTATCAAATGAAGAAACAGAAATATATGAGGCCTTGATTGATATTGAAAGCACTCATCCTGGTACTGTAAGCAAAGCTACTTTAGAAAGAGCTCGAGAAGTACTTTCTATTGGTGGTAAATATCAAGTGAATAATCCTGATTTTCTCTCTGGTGCAAACATCTCTGTTGCAATCACAAAAGAATTTATGTATGCCGTTGAAAACAACTTAGAATACCAGCTAAAATTCCCAGATATTGATAATTACAACCCTGGTCAAAAAGAAGCATACAATCAAAAGTGGTCAGACATTGGTGATGTACGCGTATGGGAAAAAATGGGATATGGCGTTAAGGTGTATAAAACTTTTAAAGCCAAAGAGTTATGGAATTTAATAAATATTTGTGCCACCTATTCAGCCGAACCAGGCATCTTCTTTATTGATAATGCCAATGATATGACTAACGCAAAAGCTTATGGCCAACAAGTAGTATGTACAAACCCTTGTGGAGAACAACCACTTGCACCATATTCTGTTTGTAACCTAGCAGCAATTAATCTTGCTAATATGGCAAATCTTGAAACCAAGGATGTCGATTGGCAAAAACTAAAAAAGACTATCGATGTTGCAATAAGATTGCAAGATAACGTTATTGATCGCACGACCTACTTTTTAGAAGAAAACAAAACGCAAGCTTTAGGAGAAAGACGAATTGGTCTTGGTGTTATGGGACTACATGATTTAATCATCTATTGCGATCTTCTTTATGGCAGCAAAAAAGCAAATCGATTTGTTGATAAATTATTTGAGTTTGTTGCAACAAATGCCTACAATGCTTCTATCAACCTAGCGAAAGAAAAAGGAAGTTTTCCTTTCCTAGATCAATATGGATCTCGTGCTAAGTTTGTAGAGACTGGCTATATGAAAAAAATGCCATTGCAAATTAGAGAAGACATTTTAAAATATGGAATTAGAAACTCCCATTTATTAACGATTGCTCCAACAGGTTCTACCGGAACAATGGTGGGTGTATCAACAGGTCTTGAACCATACTTTGCTTTCAAATACTATCGTAGTGGTCGTCTAGGTAAATTTATGGAAGTTAATGCTCCTATTGTTGATACCTACATCAAACTTCATCCGGAATATGATAATGAACATCTACCTAATATTTTTGTTTCCGCAATGGAATTATCAGCTGATGAACATGCTGATGTGCAATGTATCATCCAACGTTGGGTTGATTCTTCGATTTCTAAGACAGTTAATGCCCCGAAAGGCTACACTGTTGAAGATGTTGAAAAATTATATTTACGCTTATACAAAGGAAAAGCCAAAGGTGGAACTGTCTATGTTGATGGCAGCCGTGATACTCAAGTCTTAACATTGAAGAAAGAAGATAATCTTCCAAAACAAGTTGAATTATCTGATTTGGGTATTGAAATTCAAGAGAACAAAGTTGAAAAAGAGAAAGATGAAATTAATCCTGCCAACACCAAAGCAAATCGTAACATTGGTGTTGAAGTTGGTGATATTTGTCCTATCTGCCTTCAAGGTGTTGTTGAAGACATTGGTGGCTGTAACACATGTACTAACTGTAATGCACAATTAAAATGTGGTTTATAAAGATCTCAATTTGAGGTCTTTTTTTCTTTACTAAAAAATCTTTTTTTGGTATAATAATAAACTAGGTGAATTAATATGAATAGTAATGTAAAAAGTATCAAAATGAGAACTATGCCGATAGGAAAGTTATTAGCAGCAATGAGTTTGCCAGCTATCTTTTCCATGTTTGTTCAAGCAATGTATAATGTTGTTGACACAATGTATATCTCGCGTTATGATATCGGTCAAGATAACATGATCACAGCATTAGGATACGCTTTCCCTATGCAAATGATAATGATGGCCTTGTCCCTGGGAATTGGGATTGGTTGTAACATCTTAATCTCACGCAAATTAGGGGAAAGAAAACCCAACGAGGCATCCAATATCGCTCGAACAGGTATCATTATGGCTATTATTGCAGGGTTAATGTTTTTAGCTTTCTCCTTTTTCTTACCTAGAGTCTTTCTAGATTTAATGTCTAATATTGAAATAATTAAAACATATGGCGTTCAATATCTATCTATTATTATGATGTTTAGTGTCTTTATTTTTATTGAAATTAGCGTTACCAAAATGTTGCAAGGAATGGGAAGAATGCTTATTCCTATGATTGCACAATTAATTGGAGCAATCACAAATATCATTCTTGATCCAATCTTTATTTTCACTCTTGATTTGGGTGTTACTGGTGCAGCCATTGCTACCATCATCGGTCAAGCTGCAGCGATGCTTTTCGCTGTTGGCTATATCATTCTTAGAAAAGTTGATATTAGTTTTAATTTTAAAAATTTTAAATTCAAAGGTGTATATGTAAAAGAAATCACAAGAGCAGGTTTACCTGCAATGGTGATGAATTCAGTTGCTGCTTTCACTAATATTATATTAAATAACATTCTAAAAGCATTAAATCCAGAAGAAATAGCAAATGCTGTATTAACTATTTATTTTAAATTGCAAAGTTTTGTTTTTATGCCTATTTTTGGGCTAACTCAAGGTGGCTTACCGATTTTATCTTATAATTTTGGTGCTAATGTTAAAAAGCGATTTATAACATGTGCAAAAATTTTAATTTCTGTTTCTTTGACACTAATGACAATCGGCTTTCTTCTATTTCAAATCTTCCCCAAAGAGCTATTAGATATTCTCGGTCCCGAACCTCAAACGATTGCTTTAGGTATACCCGCCTTACGAATAATCAGCTTTGCCTTTTTCCCAGCTGCTTTTGGTGTAATTATGATTTCAATCTTTCAATCAATCGACCATGGATCAAAAGCATTAATTATGTCCTTATTAAGACAAGCTGCTTTCCTTGTTCCTTTGGCCTTTATCTTAGGTAAAGCGATGGGAATAGAAGGTGTTTGGTTATCCTTTCCAATTGCAGAAGCTCTTTGTTTAATACTATTTGCAGTTCCTTTGATAAAACTAATCAAACAAAGTTTTGCTAGGAAAGATGCTGAATTGCTTAACGCAGTTGCTTAGTCAACTGTGTTTTTTTATTTGATTTCATAATCATAGTGAAAATGATATTAATTGACTATTTGGAATACAAAATGTATAATATTTATAGAAAAGAGGTTTATTATCATGGAAAAAGCGATAATCATTGGTGTTAACACGATAAGTGAAA
>JAQUVC010000052.1 GCA_028693535.1 Bacilli bacterium | reverse complement strand
GGAGTTTCTTTGGAGTTTGACGATGAAGCGATTAAAGCAATTGCTGAAAAGTCTCATTCACAAGAAACAGGAGCTCGAGGTCTAAGAGCCATCATAGAAAATATTATGTTAGAAATTATGTTTCGAATTCCTGAAGAGAAAGATCTTAGCAAGTGTATCATTACTAAAGATGTTGTTTTAGCTGGCGCTGAACCAATCCTGATCAAAAAGAAAGCAAAAACAGCTTAATTGATGGAGGGGCATATGCGTATAAAACAAGATTATGTTAGCGATCAATTCCACCAAATATACTTTGAAATATCAAGTGTAGAAATGGACAATATTTTTGCAGACGTTTACGAAGAGAATGCTGATCTTGTTAACTCACGTGAAGAACTTCTGATTGAGGCTGTGAAGGAAAAAATTGAATTTGAAATTGTAGCAGATGAAATAGAAAGCCTTGATGTTTATATTATCGGTCCTAAAATGGTAAAATATCTTACTAAAATTGAAAAAGGAAGATCGCTGTTAGGAATCGCTCAATTTTGTATTCTTCCTGATAATGTCGATTTGGAATTGCCAACTTATGTACCAACTAAATTTTTGAAAATCACCGTTACAAATGAAGATGTTACAAAAACAATCAATCAGATATTGCTAAAACAAGGATATTTTCAAACTATTTCCGATAACGAAGTTACTAGAGATGCAGTTGTTACATACAACTTGCTATACAAGAAAGAGGACTTTTTAATCAATACCATTAAGGATCAAACATTTGACATGACTAGTGAAAATTTTGATATTGATGGTGAAAAGTTTGTCGGTAAACATGTTGGTGATATCATTGATCTTGACGAAGATGAAATAAAAGTTGAAGCAAAAATTACTAAAATAGAAATCAAGGAAGTAATGCCAATCACTGAAGAAATTGTTAAGAAATTACATTTTTCTCGAGTGGCTAGTATTGAAGGATTTCATAAAAAGGTCAAAGATACACTTGAGTTTGGAAAATTATTAGATGTAATTGTTTATTATTTAACAGAGTTTATCATTCAAAACAAACAATTGACTTTTGATAACTATGTTACTGACTTCTATCAGCGGTTTGCTCATAATTTGGATCTAACAAGCGATAAAGTTGAATACACCTTAGGTGTTCAAAGAATGTTAATTATAGAATATTTAAGTAGCATTATTGATATGAAAAACGATAATGATCGTGTAAAACACATAAATAAAGTAGAAGATGAACAAATATTAGCCCATCTACTTGATGGTGATGAAATCTATTTTGAAGAATCATTTTTTGATAGAAGAGTACAAGAATTAAAAATTCTTAATTATTGTCTAGAAGAAAAAATAATAGATATACAAATATAAAATAGAAAAGAGGTGATACTGTGTTTTTAAATGTTAGATTAGATAATGCTATCTTACCAGCGATGGCTGTTAAAGGGATTGTTCCTTTACCAAACAATGAAATAAGATTGGATGTAGGTCGTCCAGAAAGCATAGCTGCGCTAAAAGAAGCGATGCAACAAGATAAGTATATTGCTTTATTTGTACAAAAAAATCCAACAGCGAATGAGATTAATCCTGATGAATTATATAAAGAAGGACTGATAGCAAAAATTGTCTATGAAATGGGAAATGCACCAGTTCACAAAGTAAAGCTACTAGGTGTTGTTAGATGTATGGTTTTAGAATTTGTTCAAAAAACACCATTCTTACTAGCCAGTGTCGCCACGGTCCCAATTATTAACGATGAAGTTGAAAAAGAATTGGCTTATGTTCGTCTTTTGATAAGTGAATTAGAGCAAGATGGAGCCAAATTATTTGAAGGTCGTCCTGAGTTATCAGGAATCATCTCGCAAGGGGTTACTGCTGATAAATTAACTGATGTTTTGGCTTATAATTTACCGCTTGATTTTAATGCAAAGTTGCGTTACTTACAAACCCCTAGTGTTAGCCAAAGACTTTCTTTTATGCTTGAAGACATTAAGCGAGAAAAATACATTCGTTCTATTGAAAATGAGATCGACCAGGAAGTAAGAAAATCAATTAATGAAAGTCAAAAAGAATACTATTTAAGAGAAAAAATGCGTGTCATTCAAGATGAACTTGGTGATAAAGTCAATAAAGAAACGGATATTGATGAAATGCGTAAGAAGATCTTAGCCGCTAAAATGCCAAAAGAGATGGAAGACAAAGCATTAATGGAATTAAATCGTTATGGATCATTGAATTCAGCAAGTGGTGAAAGTTCTATCTTAAGAAGTTATTTAGATTTTATCATTAGTCTTCCGTGGTCAAAAGAATCAAAAGAGAACAATGATATCAGACAAGCAAAAGAACAACTAGACAATGATCATTATGGTTTAGAAGTTGTGAAAGAGAGAATTCTTGAATATTTAGCGGTAAGAATCATGACTAAAAAGACACCACAGGCAATTCTATGCTTGGTTGGACCTCCAGGAGTTGGTAAAACTTCCTTAGCACGTTCGGTTGCTGCAAGTTTGAATAAGAAGTTTGTGAAGCAATCACTGGGTGGCGTTAAAGATGAATCGGAAATTAGAGGACATCGTCGTACATATATTGGTGCGTTACCAGGAAGAATCTTACAGGGCATGCGTAGAGCAGGAGTTATTAATCCTGTTTTCTTACTAGATGAAGTTGATAAATTATCAAGTGATTTTCGTGGAGACCCTTCAAGTGCTTTGTTAGAAGTATTGGATAGTGAACAAAATAAATATTTTAGTGATCACTACCTAGAAGAGCCATATGACTTATCAAAGGTCTTCTTTATTGCAACAGCTAACTATCTAGAAAACATTCCTCTAGCTCTTCGAGATAGAATGGAAATTGTTCAATTAAGTAGTTATACAGAATATGAGAAGTTTGAGATTGGAAAACGTCATTTGATTGATAAGCAATTAGAAATTCATGGTTTGAGCAAAGCGGACTTTGAATTATCAGATGCTGCTTTGTGGTCTGTTATTCGCAATTATACAAAAGAAGCTGGTGTTCGTGAATTAGAGCGCTTTATTGGTACATTAATAAGAAAAGCAATTAAGACTATTTTAATGGATAAGATTGAAAAAGTAATAATTGATGAAGATAATATTGAACAGTGGTTAGGTAGACCAAAATATGTTTATAATAAGATTGATGATATCGACCAAATCGGTGTTGTTACTGGATTAGCATATACACAATATGGTGGTGATACATTACCAGTTGAAGTTACTTATTATAAAGGCCAAGGGCGTTTAGTTCTAACTGGTAAACTGGGAGATGTCATGAAAGAATCTGCTCAGGCAGCTTTGAGTTATGTAAAAGCTAACGCTAAAAAGTTTGCTATTGATGCAACTTTATTTGATGAAAATGATGTCCATGTCCATGTTCCTGAAGGAGCGGTTCCTAAAGATGGACCTTCAGCAGGAGTAACCATTGCAACAGCAATTGTTTCTGCCTTCTCTCATCGTTTAGTCAATCATAAGATTGGCATGACAGGAGAAATCACATTACGAGGACGTGTTTTACCAATTGGTGGCTTACGCGAAAAAGCAATCGCTGCACATCGTAGTGGTTTAGGTAAAATTCTAATTCCTCAGGAAAACATGAGGGATATTGAAGATATTCCTGAAAGTGTTAGAAAAGATTTAGAAATAGTATCGGTCGTAATGATTGAAGATGTCATCTATCACGCCTTACTATAAAGAAGAAAAGCAAGAACATTAACATTCTTGCTTTTTAATTGCTTATATTGATAAAAATTGCTATAATCATAACGAGGTATTATATGCGTAGACATTGGTTTATTAAACTCCTTCCTTATGCTGTTCCATCCGTATCCATAGCTTTGTTAGCAGGAGTTTTATATTTTATTTTACAGGTTTTCAACAATTACCCGGAAAGATTAATAGGTGATGTATTGTTGATTACTGGTGTAGCTGCTCTTATCATGACGTTTACGGTTTCGCTTGCTAGCACGCAATTATTTGAAGCGGTTATTTATATCATTTACCGAATTCGTAAACTCTTTCATCCACGGTTAGAAAAATATGATAATCCTGATTCATTTAAAGAATTTCATTATCATGTATCAACAGAAAGCTATATTTTCACGCTGCCTTCCTATATTATGAGTGTAATCACGCTTGGAGCAGGAATCATTTACTTAGAGTATTTTGTTGCTGTAACGGAAGAATTACTTTGTTATTTTGTTTAAAAAAATGTTTGCTATTACATTATATTTATGGTATAATATCTATGTTAGTTTGATGAACTAGCAACAATTGACCTTTTAATGCCTAAGGCATTTATATAAATAGGAGGATTTATGACAGCTGTAGATATTTTATTGCTTATTGTATCATGCTTATTAATTGCTATTATCGTTTTGCAGAAATCTAAAGAAGATGCATCAATGGCTTTTTCTGGAGAAAAATCAGAATTATTTGCCAATAAAAAAGAACGAGGAATTGAAGTTTGGATAAATTATATTATCACTGGACTATCAATTGCTTTCTTCGTGTTAGCAATTCTTGCTTCATTCTTTGTTGAAAGATTCTAATGATATGAAATTATAGGCCTGCTGTTAGGCCTTTTTTTCATCGATAGGAGAATATATGAAAGAAAAAATATTAACAATTATTAACGATAAGAAATATCAACCACTTACTACTTTAGAGATTGGGAATGTACTAGAACTTACAAGCGATAGTGAAATCCAAATGTTACAAGCAGAACTTGATAATCTAGTTGCTAATGATGAAATTTTAATGAACAAAAAGAAAACACGATATATAAACCTTGCTAGCGCAGGTCTTTATCGTGGTATCATTACGATCAAAAATCAAAACTACGGTTTTATCAAGACTGATGATTTTGCTTTTGATTTTTATGTATCAAAATATGACTTTTTAAAAGCCATGGATAAAGATGAGGTCTTGTTTTCAATTATCAAAACAAATGACTCTCAAAAAAACAACAGTGAAGCTCGTGTTGTAAAGATTTTAAATAGAAGTCTGAAATACGTGGTTGGAGAATTAAAACTAAAAAAAGACAAATACTTTTTGGAACTCGAAGACTCAACAATCAATAAAAGAATTAATATTATTGATATTGGTAACGCCAAACCAAGTGATATCGTTAGAGCTATAATTTTAAAATATGAATTAGAATATTGTGAAGCGAATGTCATTGATGTTGTTGGTAATAAAAGCGATATTGGAATTGATATTACTCAAATTGCGCTTCAAAGAGGGTTTAACTTGCAATTTCCTGATGAGGTGCTTTATCAAGCAAGTCATTTGGAAGATGACACGATGATAGAAACAACAAAAAGACGAGATTTACGAGATCAATTAATTGTTACAATTGATGGAATAGATGCGAAGGATTTGGATGACGCTGTTAGTATAAAACAACTCAAAAATGGGAATTATTTGTTGGGAGTTTATATCGCTGATGTTAGTTATTTTGTTAGTGAGGGGTCAAAGATTGATAAAGAAGCGTATAACCGGGGAACAAGTGTATATTTGGTTGACCGTGTAATTCCTATGCTACCTGTTAGACTATCAAATGATTTATGTTCTTTAAATCCCAATCAAGATAAATTGGTTATCGGTTGTGAAATGGAAGTAAATCGTGATGGAAAAGTCCTAACAAGCGATATTTTTCCTGGAGTAATCAAGACAACAAAAAGATTAAATTATACTGATTGCAATAAAGTCTTGAATGATGGAATCAAATTAGTTCCAGATTATGAAATTGTTTATGATTCTTTGGTGAAAATGCATGAATTAGCAAATATTCTGACTGAAAAAAGACGTAAAAGAGGATCCCTTGATTTTGATGTACCAGAAGGGAAAATCATAGTTGATGAAAAAGGAATTCCTATTGATTTGGTAGTTCGTGATCGTGGTATTAGTGAAAGAATTATCGAAGAATTTATGATTCTTGCTAACGAAACTGTATCAGAAGTAATCAATCATATGGATTTACCTTTTATCTATCGGGTTCATGACAAACCAGATATTTTAAAGCTAAGTGATTTAAAAACAACAGCTAATTATTTAGGTTATAATTTACGCACAACACATGTTGCGGAATTGCAAAAGTTTTTAGACAATATTGAAGAAAAAGATGCATTCTTGAAAACAGTCGTTTTACGAATGATGGCAAAAGCTGTCTACAGCGAAGAAAACATTGGTCATTTTGGATTAGCTAGTGAGTGCTATACACACTTTACTTCGCCAATTAGAAGATATCCAGATTTAATTGTTCATCGATTATTACGTAAGTACATCTTCAATGGCGATATTGATGCCAATGAATTTGTTGCTTTAACTCAAAAGATAGCTGATATAGCCTTACAAGCAAGCCAACGCGAAAGAGGCGCTGCTGATTGTGAATATGCTGTACTTGATATGAAGAAAGCAGAATATATGAGTTACTTTATCGGTCAGACATTTACCGGAACCATTTCAACAATCACAGGTTTTGGTATGTTTATATCGTTAGACAATACCGCTGAGGGTTTGATTCGCTTAAAAGATTTAAGTGATGATTACTATACATTTAATCAAACAAACCATGTTTTGGTTGGCGAAAGAACCAATAAAAAATATCGTGTTGGTGACAGGGTCCAAGTGAAACTTATCAATGCTGACAAAAAAACTAGTGAAATAGATTTCAAAATAGTATATAATAAAGATAGAACATATCAAAAAGATAGAAGCAAAGAAGTGAGTGAGAGGTATGGAAGAACGAAACATCGTCGCGCGAAATAAAAAAGCTAACCACGAATATTTTATTCTTGATACTTTAGAATGCGGTATTTCTTTAACAGGAACAGAGATTAAGTCGGTTAGGCAAAGCAAGGTAAGTATTCAAGATGCATACTGCCAGGTTAGAGAGAATCAATTGATTATCTTTAACATGCATGTTGCCAAGTATGACCAAGGAAATATTTTTAATCATAAAGAGGATCGTGACCGCGTTTTATTAGCTCATAGAATGGAGATAAAACGCTGGGCAAGCAAGGTAGCAATAGATGGATTGACCATCATTCCTTTATCCGTTTATATTGTTTTAGGAAAAGCAAAAATTGAAATAGGGCTTTGTAAAGGTAAAAAGCAATATGATAAGCGTGAAGATTTAAAGAAAAAAGATGTTCAGAAGGAAATTGCAAAAGTAGATAAATCTAGGTGGTAATATGAAGTGCAAACGTTGTGGACAAGAAATTAGTGATACAGATAAAATATGTGCCAATTGTGGGTTCAATCTAGAAGAATTTAAAAAACAAGAAAAAGTTCTTGTTGAAGAAGATCTAGATTTACCTTTAAGCAAGAAAAGCACGTTGATTGATAGCCCAATTATCACATTTATGCTAGGAATCATTTCTGTACTAATTGCTTTAGCAATAGTTTCTTATAGTAGTGTTGTTATTTTCTTTGTCATTTTAGAAGTGATGGCGATTTTAGGAACTTTCTTTGCATCAGCAAAAGTGTGCAAGATAAGCCTAAGACCAGTGAGGAATGTTGGTGTTGTTTTAGCGTATGTAGGTTTAGCAATCACAATCTTTAAGATTGCTTACGTAATATTAAGTTAACATATGGGGTAGTAATGGGTTCGACAGGCTAAATGAAGTATTGATTGCATGTCGTTGTAGCGAACGTTAAAACGCGAGGTTTATCAAATAACCGGAAAACAAAATTTACTTTTAGCTGCTTAACAATAAAATAGCGGCGTCCATTTAGAATCTTCACTTAGGATTCTAATTCGGGCACAGATACTAAGTGTTGGAGTAATAGGAATCCTTGACTATTAATCCGAGATCCAAAGGATAGTTCTTTAGTGGGTTGCTTATTGCACATTAGAGAATAAAGCTAAGACAATAAGATAAGCATGTAGAAGTTAGGATGAATTTTAGTTTGGACAGGGGTTCAACTCCCCTCTACTCCACCATAAGAAAACAATTACTTTGATATAATAAAATCGGTTGTATTAAGGGATATTGATAGAATAACGAATAAAAATAAGGGTTTTTAACCTGAAGCAAAGAAAATAAGACTCTAGAGAGTGATTTGCAT
>JAQUVC010000051.1 GCA_028693535.1 Bacilli bacterium | reverse complement strand
CTACAAAATCTAATTTCAGCAAAAGAAATCACAACAGTTGTCTTGGATAAAATTCATCGTCAAGCAGAAGACTCAACGATTATTAGCTTTGCTCATGCAATAAATAGTGGCTATCTTCCCGAAACCCTATTGGAGAAACAGCATGATCGTAACTTTGTCCCTCTTGATGATGATAATATGATTGATAACATCATAAAAGTTGTTGATCAAGCAGTCGTTAAGGGAATGGATATCGTGCGCGATATTCAAGTATTGATTCCGATTTATCGTGGGGAATTAGGAATTAATGCTTTAAATGAAAAAATGCAAGAGCATTTTAATCCATTTAAAGATGTTGAATTAAAACACTTAACTCGAAAATTTAGAATCAATGATAAAGTCATTCAATTGGTCAATCGTAGTGAAAAACAAGTGATGAATGGTGATATTGGAATGGTTTATTCTTTTGATTTCGAGGGAACATCAATTGCCGGGGTATCGGTCATGTTTGATAATGGTTTGGTAAGTTATAAAAAAGAAGAACTAGAAGATTTAACACACGCCTATGCCATATCAATTCATAAAGCGCAAGGTAGTGAGTTTGATTTGGTAGTCGTTCCGTTTACCTTTAAATATTATATGATGTTGAAGCGAAAGTTAATTTATACAGCGATAACTAGAGCTAAAAAGTATTTAATCATGTTAGGAAATGTTGAGGCAATTAATCGGGGAATTCAGGGGATTGAAAATCATCGTAAAACCAAACTAGTTACAAAAATCAAACAAATATTTTCTGGTGAATATCAAGAAAATATTGAACAATGCGACAACCTTCCTGAAGAAGAGGGAATATCGCCATACGATTTTATGTGAAGAGGAAAATGAATAAATTGATAAGAAACAAGGAGAACGAGTGTGGAAGAAAAAGTAATTGAAGTGAAAGGCCTTCACAAATTCTATGGCAATATTCATGCTGTCAAAGGAATTGACTTTTATGTTGAGAAAGGGAAAGTATTTGCTTTTCTTGGCCCTAACGGAGCAGGTAAATCAACAACGATTGATATTATCTGTACGTTTTTAAAACAAGATGAAGGCGAAGTTTTGGTTTATGGGAATAAACTAGGAGAAAAAGATGATGAGATACGATCTATTATTGGTGCTGTTTTTCAAGATGGATTGTTGGATGGTTTATTAACAATTGAAGAAAATTTGCAAATAAGAGGAGCCTTTTATGGCTTAAGAGGTAGTAAACTAAAACAAGCGATTGTTGAAGTTGCTGAGGTTACAGAAATTAAAGATTTATTAAAGCGTCAATACAAAAATTTATCAGGTGGGCAAAGACGTCGCTGTGATATTGCTCGTGCTTTAATCAACACGCCAAAAATTTTGTTCTTAGACGAACCTACAACAGGTCTTGATCCACAAACAAGAAAAATGGTATGGGAAACCATTAGCACGTTACAAAAGAAGACTAAAATGACAATCTTTCTAACAACACATTATATGGAAGAAGCAGCTAACGCTGATTATGTCATTGTTATTGATAATGGTATTATTGCTGCTAAGGGAACACCTGCAGAGTTAAAAGAAAATTATTCATGTGATAAATTGATTATTTCTAGTAAACATATTGAAAAAATTGAAACCATATTATTACAAGAAGCTATTGAATATGAAAAAATTGCGAACCAATTGATTATAAAAATAGGTAGTACCTTAGAATCTTTAGCGATTATTGATAAATGTCGTCCGGACATTTCGGGATTCGAAGTAATTCGCGGAACGATGGATGATGCCTTCATTGGCATTACAGGAAAGGAGATTAGAGAATGATTTCTTTTGCAAAACGAAACTTATTGATTTTTTTTAAAGATCGAACTTCTGTTTTCTTTTCCTTGCTAGCGGTTTTCATTATTATTGGTTTATATGCTTTGTTTTTAGGAGATGTTTGGACGAATAGCCTAAATATTGATGGAGCAAGGTTTTTGATGGATAGTTGGATTACAGCGGGTTTGATGGCAGTTGTTTCTGTAACAACTACTATGGGCGCTTTTGGCATTATGGTTGAGGATAAAACAAAAAAGATTATTAAAGATTTTGTTTCTTCTCCATTAAAAAGAACGAGTATTGCTGGTGGTTATATAATAAGTGCATATTTAATAGGAATTATTATGAGTTTAGTTACGTTAGTCTTAGCGGAAATTTATGTGCTTGCGAATGGAGGAGCTTTGCTAAGTTTCTTAGCGTTCGTGAAAGTTTTCGGTGTTTTGCTATTATCAACGTTTACGAACACTTCTATTATGTTATTTATTGTATTACTTTTTAGTAGCAATAATGCATTTTCTACAGCTAGTACGATTATTGGTACGATTATTGGCTTTTTAACAGGAATATATTTACCAATTGGACAACTTCCAGAGGCGGTACAATGGGTAGTCAAATTGTTTCCACCATCACACTCAGCTGCTTTATTCAGGCAAGTGATGATGGAAGATCCGATTGCAGCTTCTTTTGCTGGTGCCCCAGAAGAGGCGGTAATGCAATTCAAAGAATTAATGGGGGTAGTTTATAAGATTAGTGATAAAGAAGTATCGGTGATGACAAGTATAGTAATTCTTGTTGTTACAGGAGTCATTTTCTTTTTATTATCGCTATTAAAACTATCGCAAAAGAAGAAATAAAAAAAATAAGTCTAATTAACATTTTGTTAACTAGACTTTTTATTATGTAATATTTTAATAATACGGCTTGTTGCTTTCACCATTGTATCTAACTCTAATGCTAGCGTGTCATCTTCCGTTTGCTTTTTATATAATGGGAAATGGATAAAACCTACTTTTGTTGGTAATTGATATTGATTAACATAGTATAAGGCTAGATAAAAAGAATAATTACAGACATAAGTACCAGCAGAATAAGATAAATAAAGTGGGAAGGTAGAAGCTAACTCTTCAACAAGTGAACTTGCTTCAATTGTATTAAAATAGCCATGATGACCATCTTCCTTGATGAGATGATTGATATAAAAGTTGCCATCGTTATCACGAGTGGGCGTATTGACAAGATTGATTGCGATTTGCTCTAAGGCAATAGCACGACGGTTTTGAGCTTGTCCTAATAGCAATAAGTAATCAGGTTTTTGTTCTAGTAAAATATGTTTTATCAAATCATCGCATTTATTATAAGAAACGGGAAGGATTACTTTTAAATCATCTTCAGGTAACGCTTTTAAAACTTCAAAGGAAGAGTTTGTTGGTAGACTTCCAAAAGGTTCAAAAGCGGTCAAGATTATTTTTTTCATGTTTATCACGTATAATCACCTTTATTTTATTATATGATATAAAAAAAAGAATAACAATGAAAATCGCACTAATATATATGTGAGGTGATTAAGGTGAACAAAAAGAAAAAAGTAATAATCATAATTACCATCCTTATTCTCCTAATTGTGTTAGGAATATATTGGACTAACACCAAAGAAATACCTTTAAATGAAAACGAAACAGAAGAAAACCCCGTTATATCTACGCCACAATATGTAATTTATATCAGAGGAGAGGTCAAACATCCTGGGCTTTATTTGATTGATAAAGATAAAAGAGTAAACGATGCAATCAGTTTGGCAGGGGGATTAACAGAAAATGCTAGTTTGAAAGATATCAATCTTGCAGCGAAGATAACAGATGGAATGATGTTAAACATTCCAAGTAGTATTGTAGAGGAGTTCCAAAAGAAAATATCGATAAATACAGCCACAGTAGCGCAATTACAGAAACTACCTCATATTGGACCAGCAATCGCAGAAAGGATTATTGAATACCGAGAAAATAATGGCAATTTTAAAAATCTTGAGGAGATTATGAATGTTAAAGGGATATCTGAAACGATTTACGAACAGATTAAAGATGACATATGTTTATAGGGAGTTAATCAATAATTACTTCGTTATTGCTTTTGCATTGCTGCTTTTTGCGATTTTCATCAATCATTTTATGGCGATTGGTTTTGTTGTTTTGTATTGCTTGTATCTGTATCGTCAAAGCAAAGAAGTGTTCTTAATCCTTATGATGATTTTTTTGGCTTTTACAATTCACTTTTTAATAATCAAGATCAATTACTATGTGAAAGAAACCAACGAAATTGAAGGAACTATTATTCAAATTGAAAGCAAAGAAAATTATAACAAATTATTTGTGAAAGCAAAGGATTATAAAAAGATAGTTTATGACTATGATTTTATGGACTTAAAGCCTGGGGATAAGATTTATGTAAGAGGAATTAATCTTGAAGTTAGTGGACAAAGGATTGAAAATGGGTTTGATTATCGCGCTTACCTTCATCATCAAAAGATAGATCAAGTGTTACAAAGTGAAGAAATAAGAGTTATTAGTACAAGTTTTCATCTTGCAAACATTAGTTTTTTATTACACAAGTATATAGCGAGATTTCCTAACAAATCACAAGCATTTATGAAAGCAATTATTTTAGGTGATGATAGTGGATTACCGCTTGATTTTGCCAAAGGCTTACAAATAAATGGAATCAGTCATTTGTTTGCTGTTTCGGGGTTACATATTGGTTTGTTGGTTATTATGATTAAAAAGTTTTTAGGTTTATTTCAGACTTCTGAACAAATAGTTACAATAATAACAATTGTAATTTTAAGTGGGTACTTAATTGCTACTTGCGCAGCTGCTTCCATTTTACGAGCATGCTTGTTGTATTTTGGTGGTTTAATCAATAAAAAAGGGAAATTCGGATTAAAAACAATCGATATCATTGCGATTGTTTTTATTGTGCTGCTCCTTTTTAATCCATATTATATATATAATACAAGTTTCATATTGAGTTTTTTAATGGCCTTTATGATAATTTTAATCTCTCCATTAATCAAAAAATATCATAGTCAATGGCAAGTTCTAATAATATCTACAATAGCAATTGTGATTACACTACCGATTATTATTAATTTCAATAATCAAATGAATCTTTTATCACCATTGCTTAATGTTGTCTATATTGCCTTTTTTTCGATCTTTATTCTGCCTGCGACACTGCTTGTGTTTATCCTTCCTTTTCTTGCCAATGCTTATCAATATTTACTTGTTGTGTTTGAAAAAATTGTCATTTTTAGTAGTAAATATATCAACATTAGACTTGTTTTTCCTGACTTTACTGAGTGGCAAATTCTAATTTATTATTTACTTATCATCGGAATTGTCTATTGCTTTAAAAAATGTTGTTATCGCAAGATGATTTGTGGAGTTTTTTTATTATTTCTTGTTGTTATGGCATACTATCCTGTTTTAAACATAAAAGGGGAAGTAAGCTTCCTTGATTTAGCAAATGGGGAGGCTATTTTAGTGCACACTCCCTTTTCAGAGTGTACAGCGCTTATAGATACTGGCGAAGGCAAAAGCGAAGAGGTAACAAATTTTCTCTTGAGTAAAGGAATTAGAAAACTAGATTATTTGATTTTAACACATAATCATAGCGATCATAATGGCGAGGCAAAAACCATTTTAAAAAACATAAAAGTCAAAAACATTATCACAAGTAAATACGATAATAGTATTTATGCAGCCACATCAATAACAAAAAAAGTGGGTATTGATGAACAAATAATGTGTGGAAAGACAACATTTCAAGTATTGAATCCAAAAATAAGAAGCGAAGATGAAAACGATAATAGCTTGGTGTTATATGTAAAGATTGGAGCACTAGGGTTTTTGTTTTTAGGAGATGTTAGTAAACGCATAGAAGAACAAATTGCGAACTATCATATTGATGTTGATGTGATTAAAGTGGCTCATCATGGTTCTATCACCTCAACTAACCCGATTTTACTTGCTACGTTTAAACCAAAGTACGCCATTATTCAAACAGGTAGAGTTGCTAAATTTGCATTTCCCCATTCTCAGACAATTACCACGTTACATCAATTTGGTGTCATAACGTATCAAACAAACAAGGATTATTCTATCAAGTATACATATACAAAAAAATCATCGTCTTTTATTAGCTGGCGATGATTTTTATCTTAGGGCTTTGTTTGACAAAAAAAATGGAATCATTTATAATGTTATTACTAGGTGACTCAAGATGAAATGTAAAAGATGTAATAAAGAAGTAAAAGGGACGATTTGCTCTTACTGTGGTGAAATACAGGATATTCCCGAAGAGAAGATAATATTACCAAGTCATCGCGGTATATTAAAATATGCGATTTTTTTTGCTGTGATAGCATTAGGCTTGGGGGTTTTATCCAATTATTTTAATCAAGTTTTATTATTAGGAATTGTAATCGGGATCATAGGTTTATGGATTTCTTTTCGCCATTTGCAATCGATTGAGAAAAAATGGTTTTTTTTAGCGGAACTTATTGCTATATTGGGGTTGTTTCTAACATCTGTTTCTACAATCAAATATGTTTCACAAGAATTCGATAAAATTACTGCTGCTAAAAAATATGAAGAATTATTAGAGATCAATATTCCTCACCAAAAAGCGATTGTTTATCATATCGATTATGGCTATGACTCAGGATATAAAACAGTCAGTTATGGTTACAATCTAACCGAAACTGAATATCAAGATATTTTAGCTGATGTTACTTGGTTAGAAACAAGTAATTATTTTCTTGAATTGATTGATGGACAAGAACTCGATGGAAAATATGCTATTTTTGATTATGAGAAAGATACATGGGATCTTCCCGATGATGTTTTAAAATATCATTTCATAGTAATTAGAATTGTGCAAAAAGAAGGAAATTATAAATTAGAAATAGTTGATGTAAGTAAACGTCAATATTAGAAAGAGGCAATATGGCTAATGTATATCTTTATTTAGGAGAAGAAAAGTATTTAATAAACCATAAAATTGAACGATTGATTGTTGAATCAAAGGCAGATCAATATAATACGTTTTCTTATGATATGGATGAAGTAAATATCAAGGAAGCGGTTAGAGATGCTTCTACACCACCATTTATGGGAGAAAGTAAAGCAGTCATTGTTAGAAATCCTAAGTTTTTAACAACTGAAAAAAGTGAAATCAATCATACTATTTCTGTTTTAATCAAATATATTGAAAATCCAATGGAAAGCACTTATTTTATTATTAATGCTGTTGGATTGAAATTAAATGAAAAAAGCGAAGTTGTAAAACAACTTCGTAAAAAAGCAGTGATTATAGAGACAAGAGATATTAGTGAAACAGAGTTTTGTGGTTGGGTTAAACGTCAATTTGAACTAGAAGATGTTATCATTGAAGATGAAGCAGTCAAACTTTTTTATAGTTTGGTTGGTCGCAATATGATTAGCGCTAAGACAGAAATTGATAAATTGGTCGCCTATGTTGGTAAAGAAAACATGGTGACGAGTAAAATTGTATCTTCTGTGGTAGTAAGGGAAATTCAACAAGATATATTTGCCCTATCAAATGCAATTATAGAACGCGATAGTGAAAAAACAATGACTGTATATCGGGATTTAATTGCTGTTGATAGCGATGTGAATCGCTTGTTTAATCTAGTTACACGGACAATTCGTGACACACTATTAGTGAATTACATGCTAGCAGAAGGAGCAAAACAAAATGATATTGCTACAAGAATGGAAACATCAGTCAATCGTGCCTACTATTTGATTCGTAATGCCAAGAGTTTTGATATTCAATCAGCAAAAGAATACTTAGCGAAATTAGGAGAATTGGATTATAAAATAAAATCTGGACAAATCGATGCAAGAACAGGCTTTGAATTTTTCTTGTTTCAACTATAAACAAAAAAACATCTGACATTGCAGATGTTTTTTTATGCTAAACTATTAAGAAGTTTTGCAAGACGAGATTTATTACGACTTACAAAATTCTTGTGATAAATACCTTTGGCTAATGCTTTGTCTAATTTTGTGCATGCAAGTTTTAAAGCTTCTTGAGCTTCTTCTAAATTTTTATTTGCAACTGCAGCTTCAACACTTTTTACAGCAGTTTTCACTGATGATTTGAAAGCAGCATTTTGAAGTCTTCGTTTTTCATTAGTTAGATTACGTTTAGCTTGTTGTTTGATATTTGCCATGATTCGCACCTCCAAAATTCATACGATTTATTTTACCAAAAAACTTTGCAAAAAGCAAGTAAAAAATATTTTATTTATTTACAAAAA
>JAQUVC010000002.1 GCA_028693535.1 Bacilli bacterium | reverse complement strand
TCAAGAAAAGATGCCAAATGCAATCTTTGCTATTTATCTAGACACAGCAGAGGAAACAAGGATTTTACGGATGGCTCTTCGAGGGGATAATCGTGAACAAATTGAGAAACGAATTATCAATGATCGCCACTTTTTTGATAAAGAGAAAATAAATGTTGATTATATCATTAAAAACGAAAATACTAGTTTAGAAAAGTTAGCCGATACGATTTACGAAATATATATAAAGAATTTAAAGTAGTGGAAAATAAAATTTAAATGTGATATAATACATAGAAGTTATGGAGGAATTAATCATGAGTAATAAAGTATTAGTAGAAACATCTGCTCGCCATGTTCACTTATCACCAGCGGATTTGGAAACATTATTTGGCAAAGGAGCATCATTAACAATTAAAAAAATGCTTTCTCAACCAGGTCAATACGCCTGTGAGGAAAAGGTCACTGTAGTAGGCCCCAAGAAAAGCATTCCCAATGTTTCTATTTTAGGGCCAGTAAGAGGAAAAACTCAAGTTGAGGTATCTGCAACAGATGCTAGAACCTTAGGAATAGACATTGTAATTAGAGAATCTGGTGATATAGCAGGTACTCCAGGGTGTAAACTAATTGGTCCTAATGGAGAAATTGACATTCTTGAAGGAGTAATCGTTGCTAAAAGACACATTCACTTAACACCGAAAGATGCTGAAGAAATGGGTCTGAAGGATAGACAAATCGTAAGTGTGAAAGTAGAAAATGATCAAAGATCAGTAATTTTCGGCGATGTTGTAATTCGCGTTAGAGAAGATTTTGCTGCTGCTATGCATATTGATACTGATGAATCAAATGCAGGGTATGTTGGCATGAGCACTTACGGAGAAATTATTAAATAGAAAATATACTACTTGCAGGTCAAGTAGTTTTTTTAGGAGAATATATGAAAAAGTTAAAACGCTTAATAGGAACAAAAGCATTTTATGCAGCAGTCATTGCCATCGTGATTCCTATTATGATGCAACAAGGATTAACGAGTTTTGTTGGTCTATTAGATAATATTATGGTCGGACGCTTAGATGCTGATTCAATTGCTGGTGTGGCTGTCAGCAATCAAATTTTATTTCTTTTTATCACTGTCACTATTGGTGGCCTTGCTGGACCTGGAATCTTTGTTTCTCAGTATTTTGGTGCAAAAGATGAGGAACATCTTCGTCAGTCTTTTCGGTTTAAAATCATTCTATCACTAGCAATTACAGCAGTAGCAATGATTATTTTTACTATTTTTGGCGAACAAATCATTAGATTGGTGTTTGATAATGAAGAAGTATCAGAAGAAATAGCAGTGGGACATGGTCTTGAATATTTAAAAATAATTGTATTGTCATTGCCTCTTTTTTCAATCTCGCAAATCATTGCTACAACACTTCGCGAAATAGGAAAAGTTAAAATTCCACTTTATAGTGGTATCTCTGCAGTTTTAGTAAATGCAGTCTTAAACTATATCTTAATATTTGGTAAACTAGGGTTCCCAGCACTTGGTGTTAAAGGAGCAGCATATGCTACACTAATAAGTAGAGCAGTAGAAATGAGCATTCTTTTGGTAATTATGTTTATCAAACGTTATTCATTTACGAAAAATTTGTTTTCTCATTTTCGTATTGATAAAGGATTGGTAAGATCAATCACAAGAAAAGGAACACCATTATTGTTGAATGAATTATTTTGGGGGTTGGGTTCAACTTTAATCATGTTTAGCTTTGCCTTAAGAGGAAAAGCTGTTGTTGCTGCTTTGAGTATCTCATCAGCTGCATCTAATCTTCTATTTGTTGTTTTTGGTGCCCTAGGAATGGGTATTGCTATCTTTGTTGGTAAAGAATTAGGAGCAAATAGAATAGAAGAAGCCAAAGATAATGCGAATAAACTTCTTGCTTTTGCTGTTTTTGTGGCAATGATTCTTGCTGGTCTTTATTTGCTTGTATCCCCTTATATTCCTTTGTTGTATAATGTAGATGATCATATTAGACACTTGGCAACCTCATTCATTATTGTTATTTGTTGTTGTATGCCTATTTTTACATTCAATGTAGGGTGTTTCTTCATCTTAAGGTCGGGTGGTAAAACAATCTATACCATGATCTTTGATTCAGGATTTCAAATACTATATAGTTTACCCTTAGCATTTATCCTGGCAAAATATTTCACGCTTGATATCATAGTTGTTTATGCAATTGTTCAAGGTTCTGATTTCTTGAAATCATTTATTGGTTATGCCTTTGTTAGAAGTGGGAAGTGGGCAACAAACTTAACAACATCTCATATCATTGCTTAAGCTCTTCTAAAAAGAAGAGCTTTTTAACTGATTAATTTTAAAAAAACGTTGATTTTGAAGTGTTGGTGTAGTATAATAATTAAGGTTCAAATGCATTCTTAGCTCAGTTGGCAGAGCAACTGACTCTTAATCAGTGGGTCCGGGGTTCGAGCCCCCGAGAGTGTACCAGTTAAAAACTAATGACTTGATATTAAAAATCAGGTCATTTTTGTTTTATATTTGTTATATGATATTTTTTTATGATATACTTATAAACGAGGTGATCAAATTTGAAAATTATTAACACATTAGATATGATACAAGATATATTTTCAAATGGATCGTTTGATTTGAAGAATTGGCGAATCTACATAGAAAAAATACTTCCCAGTTATAGTGATTTATTTATTAATGATATGAATAATATGATAAATACTGGTAAATATCATTTTAAGAAGGATTTTTTACCTATTTTAAATTTGGTACATTCTCACGAAAGAGATGTTAATCGGGTGGTTTCTTTATTTGATTTTGTTACTCAGAATCTTGAACAAAAAATCGTTGCTACGTTTGGAAAATCAATAGATGTGGATATTATTTTGTACCTTGGACTATGTAATGGTGCAGGATGGGCAATAAAAATTGATAATAAACAAACTATTCTTTTAGGAATTGAAAAGATAATGGAATTGCAATGGTTTGATTTACAATCGATGTATGGTCTTATTTATCATGAACTAGGTCATATCTATCAAATGCAATATGGAATTTTGGAAAGAAATACAAGGAATCATCGTGAACAACTTTTATGGCAATTGTTTACAGAAGGAATCGCCATGTATTTTGAGCAAATTCTTATTGATAATTCGTCATTTTTTCACCAAGATAGTCATGGTTGGCTTAAATGGTGCGAAAATCATTTCGATGAAATTAGACATGACTTCACCAATGATTTAGATACTATGACCAAAGAAAATCAAAGATATTTTGGCGATTGGGTGACTTACAAGGACTATTCTGATGTTGGATATTATTTGGGAGCAAAGTTTATTTGGTTCCTTTCCAATCAATATGAATTGGATGAAATAATCTTATTGGATATGGATGATGTTATAAAATTATTGAATCAATTTATTTCAAATCCTAAGGAGAAAATATGAAAAAAATGATTCTAGTAGGCGGCGATTTGGCTGCTGGGAAAACTACATTTGCAAAAAAAATTGGACAAAATTTGAGTCTGGTTGTGATTAATAAAGACATTGTGAAAGAAATATTGGGTGATACTATCGGATTTAAAGATCGAGCTGAAAATCTTCGTCTTAGTATTGCTACTTTTGAATTGTTTAAATACTTAGCACAAGAATTTATGGAAAAAGAGATTAGTTTTATTTTGGAAAGTAATTTTCGAGAACATGAATTACGATATCTTGAAGAGTTAACAAAAAAGTATCATTATCAAGTGACTGCATTTGTTCTTACTGGTGATATTACTGTCCTTCATCAACGATTTATGGCACGAATTGCTAGTAAGACACGAAATTTGGTTCACCAAGCAGTGGATTTAAGTTCGGAAGCAGATTTTAGAGAGCTTATTCTTTCTTCACGGAAAGTAAATTATTTTGGAAATATTTATTATATCGATACTACGAATTTTACTTTCGACTTTTCTAAAGTGAAAGAATATATGAGTAATTGATGCTGCTAATCCATATGGAATCACACCTATGGATTTTTTATTTTTTCTTTAAAAAACGAATAAAGCGTGGTATAATATCGGTATTGAAATGAGGATTTATCATGGAAAAATATCGTGAACAAATTGAGAAATTTGTACCCACTTGTGAACAAGAAATAAAAGACAAAGAACTGATTTTAGAGTGTATTGATACCTATCAAAATAAAATTCTTACTCGTGAGATTAAAATTGCCCATTTAACAGCGTCAGGATTAATTTGCAATCATGACTTTACAAAGATATTGATGGCTTACCATAATATCTATGATAGTTGGTCATGGACTGGTGGTCATGTTGATGGTGATTTTGATTTATATGAAGTAGCATTAAAAGAAGCAACGGAAGAGGTTGGAATCACCAATCTTAAAGCTTTTTCTTCTGATATCATTTCTTTAGAAATTCTACCAGTTTATGGGCATATTAAAAGAGATCAGTATGTAAGTTGTCATTTGCATTTAAATGTCACCTATGTTTTTATTGCTGACGAAAACGAAAAAGTTAAAGCCAAAGAAGATGAAAATAGTGGTGTCATGTGGATTAAAGAAAGAGAATTAGAAAAATACTGTACTGAGGAAGAAATGATTCCTGTTTATCGAAAAATTATCAATTCTGTTTTGAAAATAAAAAATGAAAGAGTGTAAATTATGAAAAAGTTTATTTGTGTATTATTAATTTTTGGACTATTTTTTCTTTTTTCATCCCAATTGGTGGTTCGTGCGGATGAGCCCGATGCATTTTTAATTGTCACCAATCCTGGTGAAGATACATCAAAAGAAATGAATGTCGCTTGGCACTCCACTATTTTAGGAACTTTTGTTGAATACACAACAAAAGAGGATACTGGTTTTGCTTCAGCAAAGCAAGTATTGGGTGAGTGTAATGCGGTGACTTATTATGATGATGGAATATATGCCAATATCACTGATTATAAGTGTGATGCTACCTTAACCAATCTGACAAGTGATACTGAATATATCTATCGTGTTGGCAAGACGAATTTTTCTGCAGTATATGGTTTTACAACATCAGGAACAAGTGCTTTTACCTTTATGTATTTTTCTGATGTGCATGTGTACCCCAGTACTCCATCTCGTTATAATTCAGCACAAAACCTTATTAATACGATTGAAAGCAAATATCGTAATTTGAAGTTTATTGTGACAGGTGGGGATATGACTGCTTATGGTAGCGTTCGTGATCAATGGACAAGTTATTATACACTATCGATGTTTTCTAAATACATGATTGCCAGTACCCCAGGAAATCATGAATACTATAATCGTAAAGCAGAATTATATGCTGATAGTCGAAAATACTTTGATATGTATTCCAACAATCCCGACAATGGCGCTGCAGGGGTAGAAAATGGTAGCTATTTCTTTCAATATGGGAATGTCTTATTTATCTCCCTTGATTCAGAAGCGTGGCGTTTAGCAAGTCAACCTGATGAATATGAAACCAACCAAAAAGAATGGCTTGAGAATGTCCTTGAAAATAATCCAAGTCAGTATACAATTTTATTTCATCATTATTTTTACTATGCAGGAAATGAAGTTGGTAGTTATATGAAAAGTTTACAACCAATTATTGACAAGTATGGAGTTGATCTAGTTTTAACGGGTCATGACCATGTATATACAAGAAGTAACCGCATCTATAATGGAACGAATGGTACCGATAGTAAAAAAGGAGCAATTTATATTACAGGAAGTGCGATTGGGGATCGTTTAGAAGCGGAATCTTATTTATCTACTGATGTCTATGTGGCGAAAAAGATTAGTAATACCAGTGTAGCGATGGGAATTACAGTTTCTACTGAAAATTTGATGGTTAAAACCTACAATGAAGCAGGAACTATATTAGATCAAATTGCTATTCCAGCAAAAATGGCCAATTTTGATGTTGTTGCTAGTATGAAAGATATAAAAACTGAAGTCAGTGAAAATTTCACACAATCAAAATTGGTTTATCCAAATGAATTCTTTGCGAAAGCTTATAAAATAGAATTGCTAGAAGGTACAGAAAGTATTAGTAGTTTTAGACCTTTAGACAACCAAACGTCTCTTATCATTCCTAACTTGAAAGCAAGCGATTATCGTAAGAATTATACAATTAATGTGTATTTTCGTGATGGGCAAATTGCTACAAAAGAACTAGAATTGATTAACCCTAATGCCGCTTTTGGAAAAATTGAAAATGTTAGAATTATTGGTGACAAGTTGGTTTGGGATAGTCAAATAGATAATGAAATGCTAACAAAAATTGCTATTTTTGCCAATGATACACTTCTAACTGAAGTCGGTCCTACAGCAAAAGAAGCATCATTATCAAGTTTGAATATCAAACAAGAAAATAATATTATAGTTCAAGCTTTAGATAGTAACGATAAGGTTTTATTTTCAACATCGCTAATTTATGGGGAAACTTACATTCCAATTGAAGTTTATTTTTCTGTAGATACTATTGAATTAGAAGCTGGTGAGAGTGAACCATTAGTAGTAACGGTATCACCAAACGAAGAAGTTACATTAGAATTCTCATCGAGTGATAGTAGCGTTGTTCGTATTGAAGGGCAAAATATAATCGCCATTAAAGAGGGCGAAGCAACAGTCACAGTAACAGTGGTTGGTCATGAAGAAGCAATCGACACACTAACTATAAAAGTTAATAAAGTAGAGGAGCCTGAAGAGCCAATCGAGGAACCAGAAGAGCCGATTGAGGAACCTGAAATTCCAGTTGAAACAAAGGGTTGTCAAGCAGGAATGAGTTTGTGGTATTTACTAATTCCGCTAGCTTTAATCTTTATTCGTCGCAAGAAATATTAAAATAGAAGTGTTTCGTATTATGTTATATGCGAAACACTCTTTGTTTAGAAAACGATTTTCATACCTTGAAAAAGCATAGAAAAGGGAGTATAATAATAATATATACTAAGAAAGGAATTGTCGTATGCAATTATTTGTAACAGTATTAGTAAAAGGTGAATACATGCCGAAAATACTTAAAAAACTTTCAGATAATAATTTTCATGGTAGTGTATTGACTACTATGAGTATTAAGGACGCTTTGCTTAATTCTAACATTGATGAAGGACCTGTTTTTGGAGGTATCTCGAGAGTTGTAAATTACACTCAAGATTCTCGACCAATGTTATTTATTGTAGTGAAAGATGATGAAGAAGTAAAAACATTAGGAAAACTCGTTAATGAGGCTACCAATGGAATAGCTGATAAAGGATTCATGTATTCTGTACCTGTTAACTTTGCAGAGGGCATTTAAATAAGATAATTTATGAACTTTTTGATAATGATAGCCATAGCTCTATTGGCTGGGTTACTTTCTACAAGACTAATGAAATTAGTCAAACTACCAAATGTAACTGGATATTTAATTATCGGTCTATTAATTGGACCACATTGTATTAATATCGTGGGCAAAGAAGAGGTTACTTCTTTGTCTTTGTTGATTGAAATTGCGTTAGGATTTATTGCCTTTTCTATTGGTGGTGAATTTAAACTTGAAAACTTAAAGAAAATTGGTAAAAATGTTTTTATCATTACCTTTATTCAAGCATTTTTGGCACTAGTTTTTGTTGATATTTTCTTAATTGTATTGGGATTGATCCAGGGGACGCTACAAGAAAACCTACCATTAATTTTAGTACTAGGAGCAATTGCTACTGCAACTGCACCAGCAGCTACATTAATGGTTATTAGACAGTATAAAGCGCGAGGAAAACTAACCGACACGTTATTACTTGTCGTTGCCCTAGATGATGCGTTTGGATTGGTTCTTTTCGCAATATCATTAGCGATTGCGAAAGTATTTGCTAATGGTGAAGCAATCACATTTACTAGTATTGCTTTGCTACCATTATTAGAGATTGTTATTTCTTTGGGCATTGGCGCAGCATTGGGATTTATTTTATCATTAGCTACAAGATTTTTTCATTCCCGTGCAAATCGTTTAATATGGATGATTGTGGTAGTGTTTGCTGGCGTTGGTTTAACACAAATTTTACCATTTGCTGTCTCTCCTCTTTTGCTATGCATGATGATTGGAGCAGTTTTCTGTAATACAAATAACAATTCACTGGTCATTTTAGATGGTATCGAGCGATGGACACCACCACTATTTATGCTGTTTTTCATCATATCTAGTGCTGAATTAGATTTAAGAGTCATTCCTACTGTAGGATTAATAGGAATCATCTATTTGGTTGCTCGTTCAGGGGGAAAATATTTCGGTGCATATCTAGGATCAACGATTGTGAAAGAAGAAAAATCAATCCGTAATTACTTAGGATTGGCATTGCTACCACAAGCTGGTGTTGCTATTGGTATGGCAAAAATTTCCTCAGAAGCTTTACCAAAATACTCAGCGCAAATTCTTGCCGTGGTATTATGTGCTACTTTAATCTATGAATTGGTAGGACCTGTTGTTACGAAGTTTGCTTTGAAAAAAGCAGGTGACATTCAGCCAGAACCACCGATTGTAAAAGTAAATAAGTCGATTCATACAAAAACAAATTAATCAAAATAAGAAAAAAAAGGCCAAATAATTGGCTTTTTTTATTTGTTTGAAAGAAATATAATTTCCTTTATTAATGTTTTTTTTCTTGCTATAATTAATTAACGTGTGAAAAGTGTCTCCGAAAGAAAAGGAGAAGGGTATGAAAAAAACCATATTGGTCATTGTTGGGATTTTACTATTGGTATTAATCCCTCAGAACGTTCAAGCAGATAATAACTTACCTAATTGGGAATTCCTTCCTAATGGATATAATTATTTAGAAGATGAAAATTTTGATTACACTGTTAGCAATCCTATTAATTATGGAATGGTTACATGTCGTAACTATATTCGTATCAAACCAAGTGTAACGTATATGTTAACTATTTTTGCTTATCAAGAAGCAGAAATATTAACTGTTCGTACAAAAGCATATGATGCAAATAAACAAATGATTAGCACGTTGCAAGCAACAGCAGTATCGAGAGGAGAAGATAAATACTATCAAATTGTTACTCCCAGTAATGCCAAATACATCGATTTAGAATTTGATGTTATGGAAGATTATGGTGCTAATCTAGGATTATACGAGGTTGAAAACAACTATGCTTTGATTGAAGCAATCGATTATAATACATATTCTAATTTATCAGCGCTTCAATTACGCTATCAAGGGCCAAGCCTAGACTATAGCCCTGTCATTAGTAACAATCATGGTTTGTATATTACAAGTTGTGATAATCCAGTAAGTATGGCGACAATCACTTCTGCAATCAAAGCAATGGATGATCATGATGGTGATATTACGACACAGATTACCATTACCAAGAATGAATATCTTGCTAATATGAATACTATAGGTCAATATGAAATTGTTTATTTTGTCGTTGACAGTAGTGGCAATACTGCCACACTATCTGTTTTTATCTGGGTAAAAGATATGGCTTCCCCAGTAATCAGTGGGGAAAATAGTTATAGTACAAATCAATATACGCCATTATCTTTGAGTGATATCAAAAGTGCCTTAAGTGCCGAAGATAATTATGATGGTAATCTTACCACTTATATTACAGTTAAATCTGATGCATATACGAGCAATGCCACGACTCCGGGCACGTACAGCATCATCTTTACAGTTTCAGATACATCAAATAATAGTTGTGATTATCCGGTTACAATCATTGTAAGTTATGTTGATAACATTGCCCCAGTCTTCAGTGGAACGTTTCGTTATGAAATTGCGAATAATCAAAGGTTAACGCTTCAAGATATTCTTGAGAACATTGTTGTTGAAGATAATGATGATGGTATTATTACGAGTCGCGTTACCGTTGAATATGATTATTATTCTCATGCTCCGACTCGTGTCGGTACATTTAAAATTGGATTAATTGTCAGTGATAATCGTATGAACACCGCTAGAAAAGAAATAATCGTTGTTGTAATGGATGAAACAAGTCCAATTTTTATGATTGATACACAAATAATTAATATTGATATCAGCAATAATAATATGGAAATTAGTGATTTTGTTCAATTTCTCGAACGAACACAGACGATTAAACAAAATCTAAATTATAGTGTAATCGAAGATGAGTATAGTGAAAATAAAAATACTCCTGGAACATACAAAGTGCTTTTGGATGTTGAAGGAGAAGAGTTGGAACTACAGGTGAATGTTTTTGAAAATCTTGTTCAAGAATCAGTTGAGGTTGATTTTATTGATTTAGTTGTCAATTTTTTTATCACTTTGTGGGGAAAGATTGCTGCTTTCTTTAAGAGAATTTTTTAATTCTCTTTTTTCTTTTTTAGTAAGAGGAACAGGGTCGTATCCTCCTTTAGAAAAAGGATTGCACCGCAAAATTCGCCACCCTGCTAATAGAGAAGCTTTAAAAAAATTAAACTTTTGATAAACACCAATCGCATAATTTGAACATGTTGGGTGGTATTTACACCATTTGCGACTATCTTCTGGTTTTGATGCCTGATATTTTTGAATAAGTTTGATTATAAAACGATTCATAAACTACCCTCCCTTATATTATACCAACATTTTTTAAATGGTAAAGAAAAATCTTTTTGCTTGTAAATAAAACGATTTTGTGGTAATATATTACATGGAAAATGAAGAGTGTGGTATTATGAAAGTTATTGTTGCTAGTGATAATCATCACGACTTAAAACTGTTGAAACAAATTGTTGATCTTCATCCCGATGCGGATCTTTTTTTACATGCTGGAGATAGTTGCTGTGATGAAAAAGAGCTAGAACCTTTCTTATCAGTAAGGGGTAATCAAGATTTTTTAGTGAAAAATGATTATCGCATTATTGATACTGGGAATGTGAAAATATACTTACTTCATGGTCATCGTATTTTTTTATGGCTTAATAGATTAGCAACGCTTGCGAAAAGCAATGACTGCCAAGTCATTATCCATGGACATACCCACGTCCCTAATTATCAAATTGTAAATGGTATTCATATATTATGTCCAGGTTCGTTGGCGTATCCGCGTTCTAAAAGAGGGACAACTTATGCAGTCATGAACATTACAAATGAAAAAAATATAAAAGTTGAGATAGTAGATATCTAGAGGGAAACATGAATTTTGAAAAAATAGATCTATATTATGATTTACTTGATCGTGCAGCAATGATTATATATGAGGATATCCATCTTGATTATTTTGAAGCACTATTAAGAGTCAGTCGTGACATCAATTATAACTTTGATGATACATCGTTATCTGAAGAAGCAATCAAAAAACTAGAAGAAATTTATGAAGTGATTGCTTTAGAAAGTTTTTTTAATGAAGAGATTAGATTAGCAACGGAATTATTAATTATCAAAGCCTTCAAACATATTAATTTTCCTTTGGATTTAATGACACCAGATACAATTAATTATCTTGTGGCGATGATTATCAAAACAAAATATCCAAATGATGATGTTGCCATCCTAGATACTTGTTTGGGAACCGCAAATATGTTAAATGCGATTAGCAATAATTTGGACTATGAGCCTCACTTAGCAGGAATTGAAAAAAATGAAACTATGGTTAAACTTGCTACAGCGGTATCCAACTTACAAAGTAACGTTGTTAATATATACTATCAAGATGCTGTAAAAAAGGTTCCTTTTCGCGGTGAAGTAGTTGTTGGTGATCTTGAAAGCTATGACTATGATGCTGAAGTACAACTTGAACTTTATCAACAAGGGGTTAGATATTTCCCATATTTAGTTGTTGAAGCTCGTTTAGAAAATATCGTTGATGATGGTTATTTCATTTATGTCATTGACAATGACTTTTTTAGTAAACAAGGAAACGATGCATTTCGCCATTTTCTGCTTGATAAAGCAACACTGATTGGTTTAATTGTTCTACCAGATAGTATTGTTAAGGAAGGGCATATAGGAAAGAGTATACTAATTGGGAAAAAAGCCGTTTTAGAACACTACAATATGGTAGTCTTACGATTGGAAAATTTCGCAAAAGAAAACACAGAAAAATTATTTATCGAAATAAAAGATATGATGGAACAGATTTAGGAGGAAAAGACATGAAAAAAATTATGGCAGTTAATGCCGGAAGTTCATCACTGAAATTTCAATTATTGGAAATGCCAGATGAAGTCATCATAACCGAAGGAATTGTTGAAAGAATTGGGTTAAAGGATGCTTATTATACGATTAAGTTTAATGGAAATAAAGAAAAGATAGTGTTACCAATTAAAAATCACGCTGAGGCAGTAAAAAAAGTTTTAGATGATTTGGTAGACCGCCAAATCGTAAAAAATTTAAATGAAATTGGTGGCGTTGGTCATCGTATTGTCCAAGGTGGTTGGTATTTTCAAGATTCAGCAATCGTTGATGATGATGTCATTGCTAAAATTGAAGAACTATGTGATTTGGCTCCGTTACACAATCCAGCTCACTTAATTGGTATAAAAGCCTTTTTAAAGGTATTACCTGGTGTTCCTAATGTCGTTGTCTTTGATACTTCGTTCCATCAAACGATGCAACCAGATACATATATGTATGCTCTTCCTTATGAATGGTATACAAAATATAAAATAAGAAAATATGGGGCTCATGGAACAAGCCATAAATATGTCGCACATATTGCCGCTGAATTACTAAAAAAACCAATTGCTGAAACTAAAATTATTACATGCCATTTGGGTAATGGCGCTTCAATCGCTGCTGTTAAGGGTGGTATTTGCGTTGATACTTCAATGGGCTTAACACCACTGGAAGGAATTCCGATGGGAACAAGAAGTGGCAATATTGATCCTACAGTTTTAGAGTATATGGCTAAAAAAGAAGGGTATAGTATTTCTGAATTATTACTTATTTTAAACCGAAAATCAGGATATTTGGGTGTTTCTGGAGTTTCTAACGATTCTCGTGATTTAGAAGAATGCTTAGATATCAATGAGAGATGTCGTCTTGCTTTGGACATTCAATATAAGCGCATTGCTGATTATATTGGAAGCTATTATATTTTAATGGAAGGACTAGATGCCATTGTCTTTACGGCTGGTATTGGTGAAAATAGCTCACGTTGTCGGGAACAAATCATCAATAGGCTAAAAGTGTTGGGTATCAAACTTGACCCAGAAGCCAACAAAGCGCGTGGTGAAATAACAGAACTAACAACAAAAGATTCCCCTATCAAAGCATTCTTAATTCCAACAAAGGAAGAATTGATGATTGCTCGCGATGTGGTTCGCTTAACAGAACAAAACTAAATAGAATACTCAGGTACCAAACATTTGTTTGGTACTTTTTTTATATTGATAAAAAGAAATGCGAAGCCTTTTTCCTAATATATAGATATAGGAGGAAGAAATATGAAACTATTATTGTTGAACTTAATGCTAATATTTTCACCATTTTATTGTCATAATGAGGTATTTACGACTGCAGATGAAGAAGATGTTGTACCATATTTTGATGATGAGGAAGTGATTACTAAAATTGATGAGGATGAATATAGAAAGGGAATTGAATTTAGTAAGGATTTATTCTTGTTGAAACATAATTATGATTATCATATCACAAAAACCATTGGTATCAGTGATAACAGTTATTATCTAATTGGAAGAGTGGATACAGGTAATCATCCTTTTCGAACGGAAAACTTACCAGAGTTTCCTTATCTTGCTTATTATGAAAACGAGGAACTCATTTGGGAAGAAGTTCTTATCGACTGGGGCTATGGTGTGATTAAAGATGCCCTGATAGATGATGAGGATATTATTATAATTGGTAACTATGAAACCATTACGCAAGCGAATATGATTGTAATTGCAAAGTTTAATACCAATGGAGTTTTAAAAGACAAAATTTTATTAGGAGGGAATCATATTAGTGAAGGAAATAGTATTTTTAACTATCAAGATCGATATTATTTTGTTGGTACTACCTTCGCTAATGATGGCGATTTTTATTCTCATCATGTAAACAACCAAAATGTTGTTGTTGGCTTTGTAAATAAGAAAAATTTTCAGGTTCACGAGGTTAGTTTGCTGGGAAACGATGGTAATAATCAGTTATATGGAGCACAAATGAACAATGATAAACTTTATATTTATATGCAGTTTGCTGGTTCTGGTTATTTTACTAATGCAAATGAAGACGGAGAGTTCCGTGCGATCGTAAGCTACGATTACCGCTTAGAATACCAAAATCATGTTTCTTTAGATAATCAATATCGATTTAAGAAGTCAGAGCTGGTTATAACAAAAGATAAGTTAGCAATTATCAGTCATGATTATTGGGATAATGGTTTGATGTTTTCTTATTATGATTGGGAACTCAATATGTTGAATGAAACCAAATTAAAACTTAGTTATGATGAAGGAAGATTCTACGATTATGCAATTACTATTGGGGACTACATTACCATTTGTTGTAATATGAAAAAAGGGAATTCTTATGCTTACAAATTTATAATTTTTTCGAGTGATTGGCAAATGATTCATCAAACAGAAAGGCCTAGTACAAACAATGATATTCCTGTTTCTGTATATCTTATCAACAACATTATTTATTGTTCGAGTCTAACAAAATGGAATGGTTACCAACAACCCTATTTGGAAAGCCATTTGCATATAAAAATAAACGATGCGTCGGTATCTTTTAATGGCTTATATTTATCAAGTAGGGCGCTAACAAACAATCAAAATGGTAGTATATTTGGAAAAACAACCAATTTATATGAGTATAGCTTAGGAGAGTATACTTTTGTTTTACCTTCTGTAATCGAGGTGCCGGTGAGAATAAATATTGTAAATAAAGAAACCTATGATTGTGGCTTGATTCTTGATTTTAATGGCATAGGCTACTTAAATGGTGAAAAAATTGATGCAGGTTACGTTTGTTGGCAAGAAGGTAGTTACTTACTTGAACTTCAAGGAGTAGATAAAACACTATATTATACATTCACAGTAAAGAAAAAATCGCTTGGTATGACTGATATTTCTATCATGGAGCATATCGATTTTAAGCAACAATATCAAGTAGAGAGTCCCCCAAAAACAGATAAAATAACCATTCGTTATCAGGAACAAAAGCAATCTTCATCATCGTACTATATTTATATTCTCTTAACAATTGCCATTATAGGTGTTGCTATTGGTTTGGTTATTCCGCAAAGGAGAAAGAAAAATGATTAAAATCGCATTGTTATTTGCAAGCATGATATTTACTTATAATTCTAATTGGGGAATGATAACAGAAGAGATAATAGTACAAGCAGAAATCATTTGGAGTGATGGAATCACAAGTTTAATCAAAGAAGATGAAGAAAACTATTTGATTGAAAATAGGAGTGGTTGGAAATACGATCTTAATGACATAACGAATCCTCATATTGTTCGCTACCTTGATAATCTTGGTATCATTTATTTTCAAGGGACAGAACTTTATTTCTTAGAGCTTAATCAGAATGGTATGGTAGTTAATCACACTTTAGTTATAAGAGATGCGATGATTGAAATCAATCAGTTTTTTACCGATGATGGTGATTTCTATATTCTAGGATCAATAGCCAATTATGATCATACAATTATCAGTTATTGCCAAGAGTTGGCTTTAAAAGATATTATGATTATTAAAATAACCGCTGACCATCAAATTTTCACGTATGCCTTAGGAGGAGCAAAGGATGAAGTGGGGTTGGGATTGATTATTGATGGTGATCGATCATTTTTATTCTTTCGTAAAGATCCACTATCGGGTGGAGATTTTGCTTATAGTGGTATTGGTAATAATGTATTAGGGATTGCTGTACTAGATGCACAAATGCGCATCATCAATGACATTGCAATTAATGATGTAGTTCATTTTCAAAGCTATTGTTTATATGACAATATGCTTTGCTTGATGATTGACCATCAATTATGTTATTTTAGTGATAGTTTAGAAAGCATTCACAAAGTTCATTTAAATGATACCTTTTGTTATACGCAAATGGGGAAAAACGGCTTGCTTTTATTGATTAGCTCAGAAAAAATTCGTTTGTTTGATCTCGGAAAAATGGAAATCATCGGGGAAACACAAAATAAAGATTACTATGAAGGTATGTTTTTATACACAAATAGAGGAATATTATATTTGCATCAAAACAAAGTTTGGTTATTAGATTTTTATTGGGATGAAGAGAGGTTGACTACGCTTTATGGTTTAGCAGAGATGGTTGAAGAAAAATATGACCCAGCTTACAATCCTCAGATTTATGGGAAGTATCAGCAAACAACAAGGTATCAAAGTAAAGTTGGCATTGAGTTTTCGCTTGTAAAGGAAATTGAAGTTCCTTTGGAAGTGAATATAATAAATGGTGGTATTTATCCAATAAACTATAAACTTTTATTTACTGGAAAAGCATATATTGATGGCAATGAAATATTAAACAATTATGCCTTGAACGAAGAAAAAGAAGTTAGGTTGGATTTGGTTGGTGCCAATGGTGAAATAAATACATTCTGTTTTTTCATCTCTTGCAAACAAATCGCTTTTGTTGAGGATATGCATAATGGTGCTGATTTTGAAGTGTATGCTTCACAAGCATATAAACTCATTTATGAAGTTACAGGAATTCAAGCGATTGAGAAACTTTTCATTGATGGACAAGAAACAACTGATTTTGTTTATTATCAATCGACGAATAAATTAGTCATCAATCTTGTTGCTCCTCATACGTATGGCAATCATCAATTAACAATAAATAAAGTGACATATCGGAATCTTGATCATACAGACACTCATGATTTATCATTTACTTATATTGTTAAGGTTATAAGGGAAGCTCCTTTGATTGAATTAACCAATATTAATACAACGATGAGTGTTAGTTTCCAAGATCCTGACAAGACGATTCGTTATTTTGAAATCACCTTAATGAATCAGGATAAGGAAGAAATTGTGTCATATCCAATTGCTGATAGTGAGATATTGCTTCCTTGGTTGGCATTAGATCAAGAATATCAAGCAATGGTGAACCTTGTTTATGATGTTGGTAGCCTTCATTATCAACGTCAAAAGTTACTTGATTTTACTTTTATCGCGCAAGCGAATAACACTCCCATTGGTCATATTACCATTAACCGCTTTGGTGATAGTCTAGAAAAGTTTTCCTTTGCTTTTACAGATAGTTTCAACAAGACCTCCCTGATTACAGCAAAAATGGGTGATAAAATTATTTTTCAAAAAAATAATAACAACAATCACAATTTATTACTATGGAGTATAGGTGTTATGATTATTAGCACAGGGGTTGGCTATGGCTTTAGAAAAATCAAACACACCAAAAATTAATTTTGTAATGGAAAAAGTTTGATAATATGTTATACTATAGATAGATAGATTAGCTTAATGCGCGATGCATTTTGAGGTGATTGGATGTTGAAGCAAGAAGAAACAAGTAAATATGTTAATTTGTATACAGAAACCGAGTATTCTTTATTGTCATCACCGAATAGATTGGTATCGTTAATTGCAAAAGCCAAAGAGTATGGTTATCAAGCGTTAGCCATCACTGATTTGGATAACATGTATGGAGCTTTGAAGTTCTATATGATGTGCCAAGAAAATGGTATTAAACCAATTATCGGTATCAATGTAACTGTGGTATCTACGTATAACTTTTATAATTCTTTATTGTTATATGCAAAAGATAATCAAGGTTATCAATCGCTTCTTAAGATTGCAACACTTGCGAAAAAAAGCAAAGATGGTATTGATTTAAAAACCATTAGTAGCAATGCTCGCAATTGTTTGGTAGTCATTCCCAGTGATGAAAACGAAATTGTAAAGCTGTACCGAGAAGGTAGTTTCGAAGAAGCAAAGATGATGATTGGTAAGTATCAAACGTATTTTTCGGATATTTATTTGGGAATCGATTTGCAAACAATTGATATGAAAAATATGGCAAGTGATTTGATTGATTATGTTACTTCGCTACAACTTCAAGTGGTAGCAATTAATAAAACAAGTTATCTTGATCATGATGATTTTGAAGCATATAAAATGTTGAAGTGCATAGGTTTATCATTAAATGATTATCCATACACAGAAAAAGAAATGAACCAAACCTTTATTTCTCCCACTATGGCTAAAGACTTATTTCGTAAGTATCCACAACTAGTGAAAGAAACAATTCATATTGCCAATAAATGTAATGTTGCGATTGAATTTGGTCGTTATAAAATGCCAGTATATTCAGGAGATATAGAGAATACAGATCATTATCTCAAGGAATTGGCGATGATTGGTCTTAATAAAAGGTTAAAAGGGAAAACTTTTGACTATGAAAAATATCGTCAACGATTATTGTATGAACTCGATGTTATTATTAAAATGGGTTTTAGCGATTACTTTATCATTGTGTATGATTTTGTTAAATATGCGAAGAAAGCAGGAATTCTAGTTGGCCCTGGTAGGGGGTCAGCACCGAGCTCTTTGGTTTCCTATTCACTAGGAATCACCGATATTGATCCGCTGGAATATGACTTGCTCTTTGAGCGTTTTTTGAATCCTGAACGTATTTCCATGCCTGATATTGACATGGATTTTCCTGATAATCGCCGTGATGAAGTCATTGAATATGTTGGTAGACGATATGGTAGTGAGAAGGTAGCTCATATTTCAACATTTGGAACATTTGGTGTCCGTTTGGCAATTCGTGATATTGCTAGAGTGATGAAGATGAGCGATTTATATCTGAATGAGATTTTAAAATATGCTGGTAATCGCTTTGAAACAATGGCAGAAATTGCCAATGACAATCCGTTATTACAAAAGATGATTAAAGAGAATGAAAAGATACATTATCTAGTTTCATTAGTTTATAAACTAGAAGGCTTACCACGACATATTTCTACTCATGCAGCAGGAATTATTATGGCTGATGTTGATTTGGTAAACTACACTCCTTTACAGGATGGTATCAATGGTCTTTCTCAAACACAATATGAAGCGAGCGATTTGGAAAAGATTGGTTTGGTAAAAATAGATTTTCTAGGAATTAGAAATCTTACTATTATTGATGAAGTCATTGCCAAGACGGGTAGTAAAATGAGTGTCAATGCGATTCCACTTGATGATAAAGAAACATATAAAATGATTGCTAGTGGAGATACGGATGGGTTGTTTCAACTAGAATCAGGAGGTATGCGAAAGACATTAATGATGATGAAAACGAGCGAGTTTAATGACATTGTTAATGCAATTGCGTTGTTTCGACCAGGGCCAAAAGACATGATACCTTCTTTTGTAAAACGAAAGTTTGGCCAAGAAAGAATTGAATATCTTCATCCTGATTTGCGGGATATTCTAAAATCTACATATGGTATTATTGTATATCAAGAACAAATTATTCAAATTGCTCAGAAGTTTGCTGGCTATACCGCTGGTCAAGCTGACATTCTAAGGCGAGCAATCACAAAGAAAACAGCAAGTGTTTTGGTGGCTGAGCGGGAACGATTCGTTCGTAAAGCAACAAAGCAAGGGCATACTTTAGCAATTAGTAATGAGGTTTATGATAATATTGTCAAGTTTGCAAACTATGGGTTTAATAAATCGCATTCGGTAGCTTATGCCCTAGTTGCTTATCAAATGGGATACTTAAAATGCCACTACTATAAGCATTTTATGGCGGTATTAATGAGCAACACAATAGGAAGTATTCGCCTGATAAAGTCATATATAAAGAACTGTAATCGTCGAAATATTAAGGTTTTTTTACCTTCTATCAACCATAGCGGTGCTGATTTTGTTGCTACGGAAGAAGGAATTTATTATTCTTTTTTAGGAATCATGAATTTGGGAGCTTTGACTTTAAATTCTCTTTTGGAAGAAAGGGAAAAAAATGGTTGTTATCAAAATTATGATGAGTTTATTGGTAGAACAAAGGATATTCTAAATAAGCGAATTGTTGAAAGTATGATTTATGCTGGAGCACTTGATTGCTTTAAAATCCCACGCAAACAAATGGTGCTGGAGTATGAAACTAGTTTGGAACTAGCAAATTATGGGGCGATTTTAAAAGATAAATTATCAGAACATATCTTTAATGACGAGGAATATAGTTTTGAAGAAATTTCTCGGTTAGAAAAAGAACATTTAGGGTTTAATTTAAAATATGATGTTTTCATGAAATATCCGAATATCAGGGAAAAATATAAAACAATTTCTATTTCTGATTTAACAATAGGACAACAACAAAAGATTTTATTTACTATTGACCATATTAAGGTGATTAAAACAAAGAAGAATGAAGAAATGGCTTTCCTAGAAATCAATGATGATGCCGATACCATTGATGCGGTGGTGTTTCCAAGAGTTTATCAAGAATATTCAGCGCTATTGGGGTATGGAATTGTTTATGTTGGTGAAGGCAAAGTAGATGTTCGCGATAATAAAAAACAAATGATATTAGAAAAGATTTATGTTGTGAAATAAAAAAAATGTGATATAATAATGAATTATTATAGGGAAAATAGACGAGAATATAGAGGTACGTTATGATTAAAAAGATTGGTGTTTTAACATCAGGTGGTGATGCTCCGGGCATGAATGCAGCAATTAGAGCTGTTGTTCGTACTGCAATTCAAAAGGGAATTGAGGTTTATGGAATCCATGATGGCTATTTGGGAATGTATGAAGGTCGTATCGAAAGATTGTACCGTAAATCAGTTTCTGAAAGACTAGGATTGGGAGGAACTTTTTTAGGGACAGCGCGTTTAAAGGATTTTGCAAAGAAAGAAGTTCGCCAAATTGCGATTGATAACTTAGCTATTTATGGAATCGATGCTGTTGTTACTATCGGTGGTGATGGTACATATCGAGGAGCGTTAGCACTTTCGGAAATGGGAATTCATACTGTAGGCGTTCCAGGAACCATTGACAATGATATTAGTGGTACAGATTTTACCATAGGCTTTGATACTGCCTTAAATACAGTTGTTGAGGCTGTAGATAAGCTTCGTGATACATCGAGTAGTCATCGACGTTGTAGTATCATTGAAGTAATGGGTAGAAACTGTGGCGATATTGCTGTTTGGACAGCAATTGCTGTTGGTGCAGAATTTGTTGTCAGTAAAGAAACTGGCTTTGATTTGCAAGCAATCATTGATAATGTAACTCAAGCAGCAAAGGCAAAAAATCATGCGATTATTATCGTTGCTGAAAACATGGTTGATGTGAACTGGTTGGCAAAAGAAGTGAGTGAAAAAACTCCTTTTGATGCACGAGCAACGATACTAGGTCATATTCAACGAGGTGGAAGACCAACCGCGAAAGATCGTGTTTTGGCTTCAGAAATGGGTTACAAAGCAGTAGAAGCCTTACTCAATGATGAAACAGGGGTCTGTGTTTGTCAACGCAACAACCAAATTATAACAATGCCAATCAATGATGCACTTGGGGATGATACACCACCAGTGTTAGAAAAATACAAAGTATTTAAGGTTTTATGGTAGGAGAAAATTTTATGGAAACGAAAAACAAAAAAACATGTTATGTGACAACGCCTATATATTATTCGAGTGGGAATGTTCATATAGGCAATTCATATACAACAATCGCTTGTGATGTTTTTGCTCGCTATCATCGCCTTAAAGAATATGACACCTATTATTTAACAGGTATGGATGAGCACGGATTGAAAATAGAAGAAGCAGCCAAAAAAGTTGGAAAAAACCCGCAAGATTTTGTCAATGAAATTGCGGAAAACACAAAAGCCTTATGGAAAAAATTGAATATTTCCAATGATGATTTTATTCAAACATCAGAGCTTCGTCATACAGAGGTTGTCCAACAAATCTTTGAACGATTATTGCAAAGTGGAGATATTTACCTTGGATACTATGAAGGTGATTACTGTGTATCGTGTGAAGCTTTCTTCACGAAAACGCAAGTAGGAGAAGAATGTATTTGTCCTGATTGTGGAAAACCAACGAGAAAGATTAAAGAAGAGAGTTACTTTTTAAATCTTAAAAAATATAGTGACCGTTTATTAAAATATATTGCAGATCATCCTAATTTTATTCAACCAGAATCACGCCGTAATGAAGTAGTTTCTTTTATTGAGCAAGGGTTAGAAGATTTGTGTGTGAGTCGGACCTCATTTAAATGGGGAATCCCAGTATTATCAAACCCAAAGCATGTTGTTTATGTGTGGATTGATGCCTTGTGTAATTATATCACTGCACTTGGATATGGTTCAAAAGATGAAACTTTATTTGATAAATATTGGTTGAATGGTGATGTGGTAGCCCATGTAGTTGGTAAAGATATTCTTCGCTTTCACGCTATTTTTTGGCCGATTATTTTAATGGCGTTAGATATTCCACTAAACTTTAAATTATATGTTCATGGTTGGGTTCTAATGAAAGAAGGAAAAATGTCGAAATCTGTTGGTAACATTGTTTACCCACAAGATGTGACATCGCGTTATGGGCTTGATTCATTGCGCTATTACTTAGTAAGAGAAATGCCACTAGGAAACGATTGTTTGTTCTCTTATGATCGTTTTGTGGAACGCTATAATACCGACTTGGCCAATGACTTAGGGAACCTTGTGAGTCGAACAATTGCAATGATTAACAAGTATTTTGCTGGTCGTGTTCAAAAGCCAACACAAATACGAAATTCGATTAGTATAGAACTAAGTAAAATTGCTGCAGAAACAATCGAAAAATTCAATGATTCCTTTACCAATTTTCGTTTTCAAAGTGGATTGATTGAAGTATGGAATTTAGTTAGTCGTGCCAATAAATATATCGATGAAACGTCTCCTTGGATTCTTGCAAAAGATGAAGCCAAAAAAGAAGAACTAAATGAGGTGATGTATCATTTATATGAAAGCTTAAGATTGGTTGCTATTATGATATCATCCGTTGTTCCAGAGACAGCAGAAACGATTTTATCTAATTTACAAGTTTCTGATGATAACAGAGGCTATCAAAAATTAACATTTGGAGTCACTGATACCGGAAAAGTAAAAGAGAGAATAGATGTTTTGTTTAAGAGATTGGATGTTATTGAAGAACAAAAATATCACCAAAACGAAGCAGAAAAAGCAATCATAGAACCAACAAAAGAAGAGGTTTCCCTAAGCGATTTTGAAAAAATTGATATTCGTGTCGGGGAAGTGCTAGAAGCAAAAAAAATGGAAGGTTCTGACAAACTATTAATCTTTCAGATCAAAGTTGAAGACAAAGTGCGTCAGATTATTTCTGGAATTGCTCAGTTTTACAACCCTCAAGAATTGATTGGAAAAAAATTATTGGTAGTTGCTAATTTAAAACCTGTTAAAATTAGAGGACAATTGTCTGAAGGAATGATTCTAACAGCAAGTAGTTCTGATGATAGTTTAGAAGTATTACAAGTGACCAAAGAAAATAGTTTTGCAAAAATAAGTTAGAAGGTAGAATTATGAACAGCATTGTTGGTTTCTTTAAAAAACGTAATGTATCTGTCGTTTCTGGTATGTTAGTGGGAACACTAATTTACTGTTTAGCGATTGTTTGGATTTTAGATCTGGGTTCATTTTATGCTGGTGGAGTCACTGGTATTTCTCAAATCATTGAAACAATCACTGTTGACATTACAGGAAAGCAGATACCAGGCTTTAAAAGTATATTTATTGCTATCCTTAATGTACCTTTATTCTTAATTGGTTATAAAGGGGTTAGTAAACGATTTGCAATTTTAAGCGTTGGCTCTATTGCGATGCAAACAATATTTATTGCCTTGCTTGAATATTTAAAAGCCAATTTTGGACTAAATCCTTTTGCTGTTTTAGCTGATGACAAATTATTACTATCAGTTCTTGGTGGTTTATTGACTGGATTGGGGTGTGGTATTGCTCTTCGTGTTGGTTCTTCCACAGGAGGAATGGATATTATCAGTCAATATGTATCGTTTAAAAAGAATATTTCTTTCGCAAAATTCTCTTTGAGCGTTGATTTGATCATTATTTTAGCTTCGGGTTTTGTTGGAACAATTGAAACTGCTGTTTATACAATCATTCGCCTAATCATAGGCATTTTAGTTCTTGATAAGGTTCATACTATTTATAAGTATATGAAGGTTAGTATCATCACTGAAGAAAAAAATCGTATGCGAGAAGCATTAATTGCGAAATTTAATCATGGAATAACAATTTATACTGCTGTAGGAGCATATACAAATAAAACAAAATATGTCCTTGATACCGTTGTGTCAAGTTATGAAGCAGAAGAATATAAAAATATTGCGAAGCACATTGACCCCCAATGCTTTATTACCTATACTGGGGTGAAACAAATCTATGGACTTTTTAATCGTAATGTTATTACTTAACTAATAGCCATTTTATTGTGGCTATTTTTATATAACATGGTATAATAAGCATGAAAAATAAAGGAGTTTTGTATGAATGAGAAAATTATTGCATTAATTAACAAATTTGTTACTGAACGAAATTGGGAACAATTTCATACAGGTAGTAACCTTGCAAAGTCATTGGTATTGGAAGCTTGTGAACTACTGGAGTTATACCAATGGTCTGATGAAGTTGAAAGTGTTGAGCGCTTGGCAGAGGAATTGGCTGATGTTTTTGTTTATAGTATTCAAATAGCAGAAAAATATAACTTCAATATTGAGGAAATCATTATCAATAAGATGAAAAAGAATGCAGACAAATACCCTGTTTCACTTGCAAAGGATAGTAGCAAAAAATACAACAAGTTGATTAAATAACAAAACAGGAATTATTATTAAAACATGATAAATTTCTTTATTGAAAATCTTTCAACTTGCTTTTTTTTCTTTTTTCGATATAATTAAGTCAAAAGGGGGGTATTATGGATAAAGAATTTCTAAAATTACGCCGTTTTAATTTAATTATGGGTGGATTCCATTTGGTTCAAGGCATTGCTATGGTTTTCTTGGCTTACTTTGTAATTGACAAACTAGCAGCATTTCAACCGATGATTGTACAAAATTACCTAACATTTGTCTTAGGTGAAGGATTGGTCTTACAAGGAAGAGAATTATTTATTTTACCATTTGGTATTCTTGTTGCTTTATTTTTGTTTCTTTCAGCGTTAGCGCATTTTATTATTTCTATACCAAACAAAATATTTAATGTTTATGTTGAAGATTTAAAAAAAGGAATCAATAAATTTCGTTGGTTCGAGTATGCTTTAAGTTCATCAATTATGATTGTCTTAACATCGGTATTGTTTGGTGTAGTAGATATTGCTTCACTGCTATTAATCTTTGTTTTGAATGTTTGTATGAATTTATTTGGTTTACTAATGGAGCAATTTAATTCAGGATTTGAAAAAGGTAAGGTAAAATGGGGACCATTTGCTTGGGGTTCCATTGCTGGTATCACACCTTGGATTGTTATTGGTCTTTATATTTTTGGCTCTGGAGAAATAGCTAATGCACCATGGTTTGCTTGGGCAATTTTAGCTTCTTATTTCTTGGCATTCAATGCTTTCCCATTCAATATGATCGCCCAATACCTAAAATTAGGGAAATGGAAAGATTATTTATATGGCGAAAGAACGTACATCGTTTTAAGCCTAGTTGCAAAATCAATTCTTGCGTGGCTTGTTTTATTTGGTGCAATGCAACCATAAAAAGGACAATAAAGTAGGTATCAATAAGATCCTACTTTTTTAAATCATTGTTTTTCGCAAAGTGAAACGAAAGAGATCGCCATTATATATAAAAACTAGTAAATAAACATTTTACTGGTTCAAAAAACAATAATTATCTTGACAAAAAGTTAACAATATAGTATTATATGTGAGGTATATTTTTATTTCCCACAATAAAGAAGCCCTCTATAATCAAATGACCACGATTTGATAGTTTACCAAAAAGCAGGAGGAAAAATATGAACAAAAGTTATATGGCAAATATACAAACGATTGAAAGAAAATGGTTTGTTGTAGATGCAAAAGATTTAGTATTGGGTCGCCTATCTACCGAAGTTGCAACATTACTTAGAGGTAAGCATAAACCTATTTTTACACCACATGTTGATTGTGGAGATTATGTTATTATTGTTAATGCTGAGAAAGTAGCATTAACAGGAAATAAATTAGCGGACAAAATGTATTATCGCCATTCAGGATATCCTGGTGGTTTAAAAAGTAGAAATGCTGAAAGAATGCTAGAACTTCAACCACAAAAAGTTCTTGAAGCTTCCATCAGAGGAATGTTACCTAAAACAAGATTAGGTGATGATATGTATCGAAAACTTTATGTTTATGTTGGGCCTGAACATCCACATCAAGCACAAAAACCTGAAGTTTATAATTTGAAAGGCTAGGAGGTAAATTAATATGGCACAAGTACAATATTATGGTACAGGAAGACGTAAGAGCTCTGTTGCCCGTGTTCGTTTAGTTCCCGGCAGTGGTAAAATTACAATTAACAAACGCGAATTCACTGATTATATTCCATCAGCAGCTGTTAGATTAGATGTTTTACAACCATTAAACCTAACTAACACAGCGAGTAGTTATGATGTATTGGTAAATGTTGATGGCGGCGGTATCGTTGGCCAAGCAGGAGCAATTCGTCATGGAATTACAAGAGCATTGATGGAAGTGAATGCTGACTTTAGATCTGTTCTTAAAAAAGCAGGTATGGTTACTCGTGATCCTCGTGCAAAAGAACGTAAGAAATATGGACTTAAAGGCGCACGTAGAGCACCACAATTCTCAAAACGTTAATGATTCTGGGCAAGCATATCGTATACTTGCCTTTTTTTATTTCCTTTTTTTAAGAATTAATTAAGAAAATGATGTATAATATTGTTAGAGGTGGCAACATGAAGATATTGGTTGTGGAAGATGACCCTAATTTAAATAAAAGCATTTGTGAAATGTTAAAAAACTTAGCTGAAGTTGATGCTGTTTATGATGGTGAAGAAGCATTGTTTCAAGCAGAACAAGATATATATGATTTGATTATTCTCGATATTATGCTTCCTTATGTTGATGGTTTTACAGTTTTAAGTAAAATAAGACAATTCAGTAATTGTCCCGTATTAATCCTAACAGCAAGAGATAGTGTTAATGATAAAGTAAAAGGATTAAGACTAGGTGCAGATGATTATATCACCAAGCCTTTCTATCGTGATGAGCTATTAGCGCGTACGGAAGCCTTGTTACGCCGTTATAATAACAATTTTCAGGGATTGCAATTAGTATTTAAAGATATGAAGTTTGATGTCATTCACAAAGCTGTTAGTATTTATGGCAAAAAATGTGAAATATTTGGTAAAATGTATGATATTTTAGAATATTTGGTTCGTAATAAAGAAATTATTATTCCCAAAGAACAATTATTTAATCGTGTTTGGGGCTTTGATTCTGATACTGTTTGGAGTGTTGTTGAAGTTTATGTTTCTAATTTGCGGAAAATACTAAAAGAATATGATTACAATGGTTACCTAAAAACTATCAGAAATGTAGGTTATATGTGGAGTGAAAAAGAAGAATAATTTCGCCAAAGACTTTATTAAAAGGCAATATGGAGAGTTAATATTATTTAACTTAATTGCTTTTTTTGCTATTTTTATCTTGCTAGGGGTACTTGCTATTTCTTCAATCAATAATACTTTTTTTAATGATATTAAAAAAGATATTCTTGCTGCTGAAGAAAATATCAAAGATAGTCTTGAGTATTCTGCTGAAAGTGATCGTTTGATTGTTGCAAACAACAATAATGTACGAATTATGATGATTTTTTATACCAATGATGAAGTGTTTCGTTATTATTCTAGCAATCTTTTATCCTATGTAATTCATGATTATGATCGCTTTTCGCGTATTAATGAAGGGTTATTAGGGCCATGGGATTCCTTTGACCAAGAATTGTGGGATGAATACATCAGTGCAATTGCCACTGCTGAGCAAAATAGCATCTTCAATATTGATGTTAATAATCTTGATCACTTTGTGGAGTTTGAAACAGTAACAACTGGAACTCAAGAATATACATTCATGACACGAGGATTTTCGATGTTTAATGAAGATGTTCCTTTGGTAAAATATGCTAAGGTGTTAGTAATGGTTAATGGTGAAGTGAATTCACGGGATCAGATTGTGAAAATATATATTATTTCAGCAATCCTTATGATTCTAGCGGGTGCTGTGGCAAGCATCATTTTAAGTATTACAGCAATGCGTCCAATTATTGAGACATTGAACAAACAAATAGCTTTTGTTAGTGATGCCTCTCACGAATTAAGAACCCCACTAGCCATTGTACAAAGCAAATTAGAAAATACACTTACCAAATCCAATTTGACTGTGTATGACGTCTCTGAGGACATTGCAATATCACTAAAAGAAGTTGCACGGCTGAACAAATTGACAACTGATTTATTACAACTAGCAAAAAGTGATAATTATCGTGATCTGATTCAGTTAGAGAATGTTAACTTGACAGAAGTTGTAAAAGAAACTTCAGAAATATTTAAAGAAACAGCAGAGCTACAAAGAAAAGGATTTGTATTGAAATTAGAAGAAGTCAGTGCGTTGGTAGATCGCAATAAAATGACACAACTGTTAATTATCATTCTCGACAATGCGCTAAGATATACCAATGAAAAAGATAAGATAACGATCACATTGACATTAATCAATAATGATGTTCATTTAGAAATAGCTGATACGGGTATCGGAATTAGTGAAGAAACTAAAAAACATATTTTTGAACGATTCTATCGTGAAGATAAAGCGCGTAGTCGTGAAACAGGTGGTAATGGACTTGGACTAGCAATTGCAAAAACAATTGTTGAAGCCCATATGGGAAAAATACAGGTCGAACATAATGAACCAAAAGGAACAAAGTTTATTATCGTCATTCCTAAGCGACTAAGAAACCAATAAAAGGAACAGGAGGAAATAAAATGATAGCAATATTTATTTCTTCTTTTTTATTTGAAAAAAAATATTATCACTTTACAGAAAAGTAAAAATTCGTTATAATTAATATGTGTAAAAAATAGAAAGTTGGGTTAATTATATGATTAAAATATACAATTCATTAACAAATAAAATTGAAGAATTTGTGCCACTACGTAAGAATGAAGTTTCGATGTATGTTTGTGGTTCCACTGTGTATAACTATATCCATATTGGTAATTCAAGACCAGTCATCTTTTTTGATACAGTTGCAAGATTTTTTAAATATATGGGATATAAGGTTACCTATGTTTCTAATTTTACCGATATTGATGATAAAATTATTAACAAAGCAAAACAAGAAAATGTTTCTGAAACAGAAATTAGTGAAAGATATATCAAAGCAATCAAAGAAACCTATAAAAAACTAAATTGTCTTCCTCATGATGCAAATCCAAAGGTAACAGAGAATATCGATGGTATCATTCAATTTATCGATTTCATGATAAAAAAAGAAGGTGCTTATGTGATTGATGGCGATGTATATTTTGATGTAGCAAAGATAACTGACTATGGTCAGCTAAGTGGGCAAACAATAGAAAATTTAATGAACGGTGCTCGTATCGATAATAATGATAAAAAGCATAATCCAATTGATTTTACACTTTGGAAAAGAACAGATGAAGGTAAGCGATGGGATTCTCCATGGAGTCTTGGTAGACCAGGATGGCATACAGAATGTGTTGTCATGATTGACAATATATTCAAAGGACCAATTGATATTCATGGAGGAGGATTAGAGTTAAAGTTTCCTCATCATGATAATGAAATCGCGCAATCAATTTGTGTACACAATCACAAAATTGCTAATTATTGGATGCATAATGGACGAATCGATATGGGCGGAGAAAAGATGAGCAAATCACTAGGAAATGTGATTTGGGCTGATGAGTTATTATCAAAAACAAGTTATCAAGCATATCGCTTATTGATTTTAAATGTTCCCTATCGACAACCACTTGATTATAAAGAAGAGTTATTAGTACAAGCAACCACAGATTTTGAAAAGATTAATCGCACTTATATCAGTTTGTTTAGAAAAATAGATTTGGAATTTCTTGAAATGAAACCTGCAAATGGTATTATCGATCAAGAATTGCTCGATTTAAAAACAGCATTTATAGATGCCATGAGCGATGACTTTAATACTGCCAATGCTATTACTGCTATTTTTACTGCTACAAAGCATATTAATAATTTAATGAGAAATGGTAAGACCGAAGCAGATGTATTAAAGCAAGCATTGAAACTACTAGATGGTATGCTTTGGGTACTAGGTATTAATATTGAACTTGAACGGTTAAGAGAAGAAGAAAAATCATTGGTGCTTCAGTGGCAACAAGCAAGGAAAAATAAAGAGTTTATCCAAGCAGATATATTGCGCGAAGAAATAACCAATAAGGGAATTCAATTATAATGACGAGACCAGAACTGTTAAATGGAGCTAATTTAGCTTTTATTGGCGATGCTTATTACGAACTCTATATTAGGAAATATTTAATTGGCAAGCAAATTACCAATCAAAATCTTCTTCATAAATTGGCTGTTAAGTATGTAAGTGCTAAGGGGCATAATAAAATTGTCATTGGGTTACTGGATCAATTTACAGAAGAAGAACTTGTAATATATAAAAGAGGAAGAAACCATAGTAGTGGAGTTAGTAGAAAAAACTTAAAAATAAGTGAATATTTATGTAGTTCTGGCTTTGAAGCAGTGATTGGTTATTTGTATCTAACAAACCAAGAAGCAAGATTACATTTGTTAATCGATAAAGCGATTAAGATTGTTGAGGAAGAACATGAGTGAGTATATTTTCGGTAAAAATGTTGTAAAAGAAGCATTTAGTAATCCTGAAAGAATAGAAGAAATTTATATTCTTGATAAAAACACTGAATTTATTGCACTAGCGAAGCAATTTCGTTTGCAATATAAAATAATTAGTTCCACTGAAATGGATAAAATGGTATCGGGACTTCATCAAGGAGTTGTAGCTATGGTAAAAGATTATCAGTACTATCAATTATCTGAGGTCGTTAATACTCAAAAAACTTCGTTGATTATCGCCCTTGATGGCTTAGAAGATCCCCATAATTTAGGAGCAATTCTTAGGACTTGCGAAGCTGCAGATGTTGATGGAGTAATTCTTCCCAAAAATAGAAGTGTAAAGCTAAATAATACTGTAGCAAAAGTATCAGCTGGAGCAATCGAATACATAAAAGTTGTTGAAGTGGTTAATCTAACGCAGACCCTAAAACAGTTAAAAGAGAAGGGGTACTGGATTGTTGGTGCCGAAAAAAGCCAAAAAAGTAGTAGCATGTGGGATATTAAGTATGATATGCCAATTGTTTTGGTCATTGGCTCAGAAGGAAAAGGAATCTCTCGGCTTGTGAAGGAAGAATGCGATTTTCTTGTTGAAATACCTATGTTAGGGAAAATTAATTCTTTAAATGCTTCTGTGAGCGCGGGAATTATGATTTATGAAATAAGGAGACAACAAAAATAATGATTTATAAATATAACGATTATGAATTGTTATATTTAATCTATGAAAAGCAAGATGAAGCATTGGAAATCATGTTTAAAAAATATGAATCTCTGATTAAAGCAAGAATTAGAGACTTTCATATTAAAAGTAAGAGCTTTGATGATTTCTTTCAAGAAGGATTGATTATGTTGAAGATTGCCATTGAGACATATGATATTTATGAAAGAAAAACATTCACTAAGTATTTTGATTTGATTTTACAAAGGAAAATAAGAGAGATTCTCGCAAGAGAAAGCAAATATTTTTATAATGTTGTGATTCAAGATAATATGGATTATCTATTGTCAGAATCGAAAGAACCAACATTTAAAATTGAAGAAAATTGGAAAATAAATCTAACAACCCTAGAACGAAAAGTGTTTGAGTTGATGTATGAGGGCAAAAAAGATATTTCTCAGATTGCTAAGGAAATCATTTGTGATGAGAGAAAGATTTATAATGCTATTTATCGTGCAAAGAAAAAAATTCGCCAAGTGACCAATCACAATGGTTAATCAAGAAAATACCTATTTATTTCTTGACAATTATTGCATGTTTTGGTAAAATAATATATGGCTTTGGAAAGGGTGGCTTATGAGAGAAAAAGTAATTTTAATATGTGAAGAATGTTTGTCACGTAACTATACTATTAATCGCAATAAACTAACTAGTCCTAATCGAATGGTTATTAAAAAGTTTTGCAAGAAATGCAATAAACATACGGTTCATAAAGAAACAAAATAGGAGGAAGAACTAATATGGCTGAGAAAAAAGAAAAAAACAATAATGGAGTTATCTCCATATTTACAAAAGAATATAAATACGAAGGAATTATTTTATTAGCTTTATCATTAATCGCCCTTGTTTTAGGAACAATGGTATTAATAGGTGAGACAAGTAGTGGTGCAAGTGGTTTGGTAATCAATGAAGATATTTTCTTAATTGGTGATTATCCTGAGGCATTTGCTTGGATTTTAATTATTCTTGGTGCTGTTTCTTTAATATTAGCAGCATGGCCATTTTACAAACCTTCTATTAGTGAAGTAAAAAGAGTTTCATGGCCAAGTCGTGGATCATTATTAAAGAACGCTGCTGTTGTTTTTGCTTTTATTTTAATCTTATCTGTATTTTTCATTTTTTCTGATTGGATTTTTGGATATGTCATCGATTTATTCGAATGGCTATCTACTAAAATATAATTAGGCGTGACAATGGAAGAACGTGCGTGGTATATAGTACAAACTTATTCAGGATTAGAAAACGCTGCGAAAAAAAATCTTGAACGAAGAGTAGAATCGATGGGAATGAGTGATTTGGTTTTCACTGTTTTAGTTCCCGAAGAGCGAATTCTTGAAAAAAAGAAGAACGGCGAAATGAAAGAAGTTTTTGTAAAACCTTTCCCTGGATATGTTTTTATCGATATGATTGTTACAGATGAGTCATGGTTTATGGTGAGAAACACACCAATGGTTACTGGCTTTCTCGGCTCTTCTGGCGGTGGTGCAAAACCTGTTCCTTTACCTGAGGAAGAAATTGCACCGATTCTAAAACTTTGTGGTATTACAACAGAAAAAACATTTGCAGGCAAAGTTGGTGACAAAGTAAGAATTGGAGCAGGTACATTCACTGGTCAAGAAGGTGTTATCGATAGTATTGATAATCAAAAGGGAACATTAATCGTTTTAATTTATGCTTTTGGTCGAGCAACCCCAACCGAATTAACATTTGGTGAAGTATCACTTTTATAGAATTTTAAATCTCTAGTTAGCTAGAGATTTTTTTATTGCCTATAAATGATTGCATTTTTCATGAAAAAGTAGTATCATATCATTATTGAAGGAGATATTCAAATGGCTGATTACAACAATATTCTAAATAAAATTGCAAGGTTACAACAACGATATCGTATTAAGGGAACTAGTATTGTGATTGCTGATTCCTCAAAAATATTTTTCTCTGAACATAGAGGATTTGCAGATTTTTATGGAGAAAGAAAAGTAGAAGACACTACACAATTTAAGATTGGTTCGATCACAAAAGTATTAACTGCTATTGCCATTATGCAATTAGTAGAAGAAGACTTGATTGATTTAGATGCAGATATCAAAGAATACATTCCTGAGTTTTCTATTAAAAATAGATTTGATAGTCATAAAATTACAATCAAAAACATACTAGAACATCGCTCTGGGTTACCTAGTGATAATTTTGGAATCATGCTCACAAAAGAAGCAAAAGATTATAATGATATCATTACCTATCTAGCGAATCAATATTTAATCGCTCCTCCAGGAAAAATGATTGCTTATTCTAATATTGGTTATACAGTATTAGGAATTGTCATTGAACGAGTCAGTAAGAAAAAATACACGGATTATATCCAAAAAAATATTTTTAACCCTCTAGGGATTGATGCAAACTTTATTTGTACGCCTGAGGATTTCCGTCAACATAAATATGAAATATCGCGTTCTTATAATAACTTAGGGGAAGAAAAAGAAGATTATATTACTACGATTATCCCTGCTGGCTCAAATACATACATGAGTGCTGTTGATTGTTTGAAAATTGCGCAACTATTTTTAAATGGTGGTCGTATTGGTAACAAACGAATTCTAAAAGCAGAAACTATTGCCATGATGTTACAAAAGCCAACTTATGAAGATGAAGAAGGCTATAAAATTGGTCTGGGATTGGCATTTGATCAATATCAATTTTCTGGCATGGGTGATGTGATAGGCCATTCAGGAGGGACTATCTTCCATTTTTCCCAAATGATATTTATGCCAGAACAAGGGATAGCGGCGGTGATGTTAACCAATTCAACAAATGGTTCCGCTTTTATTCGTGATGTGTTTCCTTTGTTATTAGAAGTTGCGTTACAAGATAAAGGATATAAGCGACCAAGTTCAAGAAAAACAAAAAAGATGTACTGCACATTTCGGATTGAAGAATATACGGGAATTTATCCAACAGCAACAAAGCCGATTTATATTTCATATAAAAAGCATTTACGTCTAAAAATGGGATTCATTCACGCGAAAATGTTTTTAAAAACCAATAATTGGTTTGATTTAAAGCCAACGGGATTATCGGTTTTACTGGGTCAAGCACTCAAACAAATTGAAGTAAAGGTAGAAAAAGAGACACTATCGTTAAAGAAAAGCCATCATAATGGGCAAGCCGATATTCAAAGTGTAGGTGTTTTTGTAAAACCATTTGATATTTTACCGACATGGTTGATGGCGTGTGGTCGTTATGCGTGTCTTGTTGAAGCTAAGCGAAGTGTAGCGAGAAGGATTAAACTATTTATTAAAGACCAGTTTTTGATGGCAAAGTTAAGTGGAGGAATGGCTGGTAGTCGTATTCATGTTTTGGGTACTGTAAATGAAACAGAAGCAATCATCTTGGGCTATGGTCGTAATACCTCTGAAACCATTTTTATGGGTAATAAAATACTAACATATATGGGGAGTAAATTTATTCGTGAAAGCTGTTTTCAGACATTCCTACGTCGTTGTAAGCTTAATCGTTTAGGAAAACTATTTAAAAACATGTTTAAAAGTAAGAAAAATAAGTAGGTTTAAAAAGTCCATAACTAGGTCGACTAGCAATGGACTTTATTAAAGAAAGGATACTGTAAACGAATATGTTAGTAAAAGTAATGACATTTAACATTCAACACGGAAGAGATTTTATTAAACGTGATATTAATCTTCCTATGATGGCGGATGTGATTCGCCATCAACAAGCTGATATTGTTGGGCTTAATGAAGTAAGAGGAAAAGGAATTCATACTGATTATCAAGAACAAGCACAAATGATTGGCGAGGATTTGGGATATTATTATTATTTTGGGAAGGCGATTGACTTGCCTCAAGGACCCTATGGCAATGCAATTGTGTCACGCTTTCCACTAACTGAAATAGAGACAATTATGATTCCTGATCCTGTGATTAAAGATGAAAAAGTGCTTTGCTATGAGACGCGTTGCATTATCAAAGCAAAAATTGTTTCTTTAAATGTAACGGTTTTGATTTCTCATTTTGGTCTCGCCCAAAGGGAACAAAAAAATGCTATTGCTACGCTTCTCAAAGAGTTAGCGAAAATAAAGGGACCTTGTATCTTTATGGGAGATTTGAATATGACTCCAGAAGATGAAAAAATTAAGGATATTCAGAATCACTTGACAGATGTGAGCACGATGCTCAAAGGAAACAAACTTAGTTTCCCTTCTGTGAATCCAGTTCGTAAAATTGACTATATCTTTGTGAATGATTTTATTGAAGTAATAGCCGCTGAAATTCCAGAAATAGTGGCTTCTGATCACTTCCCACATACTGCTATAATCAAAATAAAAAGATAAAAAAATAAATTGACTTCATACTAGAAATATAGTATAATAATTCAGCGTGCGTTAATCACGTATACTATTTTATTATAAGTGGGAGAGCAAAGCTCTTTATACCACATCACGGACAAAAAGGAGGTGCGTCTCGTGGCTGCGAAAAAAATTACGAAAGTCGTTAAGTTACAATTAGCGGCAGGAAAAGCTACTCCAGCTCCACCAGTTGGACCAGTATTATCACCGACAGGTATTAATACTCAACAATTTTGCCTTCAATTCAATGAGAAGACAAAGGAATTAGCTGGATATAAAATTCCTGTTATTGTTACTGTTTATGAAGATCGTTCATTTACTTTCGTCACAAAGACTCCACCAGCATCAGACTTATTAAAGAAAGCTGCTGGAATTGAAAGTGGTTCTTCAAACCCTAAGAAAACGAAGGTAGCAACTGTTTCTTATGAAAAAGTACTTGAAATTGCGAAAACTAAATTAGAAGATTTAAGTGCTTATACACCAGAAGCAGGAGCAAAAATTATTGAAGGAACTGCAAGACAAATGGGAATTGTTGTTGAAAAGTAAAATCTAATCAACGAAGTTTCTAAACTACTAATAAGTTGTTATCAATACAACTTAAACTGTGGAAGGAATTTCCGTTATACCACATTTAAGGAGGAAAAAATATGGCTAAAAGAAGTAAAAAGTATTTGGAAGCCGCTAAGCTAATTGATAGAACAAAGCGTTATCCAATCGAAGAAGCTGTAGAATTAGTTAAAAAGACAAGTATTACAAAATTTGATAGTACAGTTGAAGTAGCTTTTAAAATGAACCTTGACCCTCGTAAAGCAGAACAAAATTTACGTGGAGCGATAGTATTACCATTTGGAACAGGTAAAACTCGTACCGTGTTAGTACTAACTAAGATTCCTGATAAACAAAAAGAAGCACAAACAGCTGGAGCTGACTTTGTTGGCGATGCTGAGTTTATTGAGAAGATTAAGGGTGGATGGTTTGGTTTTGATATTATAGTTGCAACACCAGATATGATGGGTGATTTGGGAAAATTAGGTAAGATTTTAGGACCTAAAGGACTAATGCCAAATGCAAAAACTGGTACTGTTACTACTGATCTTGAAAAAGCTGTTAATGAAATCAAAGCAGGTAAGGTTGAATATCGTGTTGATAAAACAGGTAACGTTCAAGCACTAGTTGGTAAAGCTAGTTTTGATAGTGAAAAACTTGCTGAGAATATTAAAACTGTGTGTCAAGTGCTTGTTAAAAGCAAACCAGCTACAGTAAAAGGCGTATATATTAAAAATGTCGCTATTTCTACAACCATGGGTCCTGGAGTTAAGGTTGCTCTAGAATCAATGTTAAGTTAATCAACCAAAAATAATAAAATAAAATAGTTAATACGTTTTAATTGCTGTAGACAGTAGGTGCAGAAATGCTTAATTTCCTACCGAGGTTAAAGAGTTTTTTACCTTTTTCTGTCTATTGAAAAAGGTTTTTATTTTCCAGGAGGTGAAAGAATGAAAGAAGCAACATTAAAAATTAAAATGAATCAAGTCCAAGAAACGCTAGAAAAGTTTCAAGGTGCTCAAGCTGCCGTTCTTGTTGATCCAATTGGTTTAACTGTAGCTGAAGTTTCTGACCTACGTAATCAGTTATATAAAGAAGGAATCGAGATGAGGGTTATCAAAAATAACATTCTTCGTCGTGCTAGTACTGAGGCTGGTTATGAGGGTATTCAAGAGCATTTTGCTGGGCCAAGCGCCGTTGCTTTCTCAAAAGATGCCACAATTGCATCAAAGATTATTTATGATTTTGCTAAGAAAAACGACAAGCTTAAAGTAAAAGGTGGAATCGTTGAAGGCAAATTTATGGATGCAAAAGATTTAAAAGTGTTTGCAGGATTACCAAACAAACAAGGTATGCTTGCTATGTTGTTAAGTGTTCTACAAGCTCCAATCCGCAACTTAGCGTGTGCGGTTAAAGCTGTAGCAGAAAAAGAAGCGTAAAATTTAAACAGGAGGAAAAAATATAATGGCAAAAATTAATGTACAAGAATTTTTAGATTCTTTAAAAGAAATGTCTGTTTTAGAATTGAATGAATTAGTAAAAGCAATTGAAAATGAATTTGGTGTTACTGCTGCTGCTGTAGCCGTTCAAGGCGCTGCACCTGCAGAAGAAGTTGATGAAGGACCATCAACAGTAAGTGTTGTTTTAGCTGAATTTGGTCCAAACAAAATTGCTGTAATCAAAGTTGTCCGCGAAATCACTGGCTTACCATTAAAGGAAGCGAAAGATTTAGTTGATGCTGCTCCAAAAGCAGTTAAAGAGGGAATTGAAGTTGCAGAAGCTAATGCTATTAAGGCTAAATTAGAAGAAGCTGGCGCTGTTGTTCAAATTAAATAATTTAGAAAACAGTAGAAACAGGGAGCACAATATCGATTGTGCTCTTTTATTTATGAAAATATCATGAAAATAATGAAAAAAATCATTGCAATAAGAATGCATTTGTATTATAATATGCTATAAGTGGGAGATGTTTATGAGTCACTATTATGTAAATGATGATAGTCTTGATTCCAAAGAAAGAATCATAGAATACACTTTCCGTGGAACGAAAGTAAGCCTATACTCTGATTTAGGAGTTTTTAGTAAAGACCGCGTTGATTTCGGAACGAATGTTTTGTTGAATAATTTACCTGATTTTCCTCGTGGATCGCGCATTTTAGATGTTGGCTGTGGCTATGGGATTATCGGAATTGCGATTGCAAAAAGCTGTCCTGATGTAAAAGTAGATATGGTTGATATTAATCAACGAGCAGTAGAATTAGTGAAAAAGAGCATCGAACATAACAAGGTTTCTAATGTACATGTTTATGAGAGCAACCTATTTGCTGTGGTTAACCAAAAATATGATTTTGTGATAACAAATCCTCCAATTAGGGCTGGTAAAATAATTGTCCACCAAATTATTGAGGATAGCATAATGGTTCTCAATGAAAAGGGGACTCTTTGGGCAGTGATTCAGAAAAAGCAGGGAGCACCATCATTTATTGAAAAGATGGAAGAAGTCTTTGGAAACGCAGAAAAAGTTTGCAAAGAAAATGGTTATTATGTTGTATTTAGTAGGAAAAATTAAATAAGCAATGAATTCAATTGAGAGTAATTCACTTTATTTTAAAAAGGAAAAATGCTCTCGATTTTTTTATTTAGAAGCGTTCAAAAAATATATTGA
>JAQUVC010000050.1 GCA_028693535.1 Bacilli bacterium | reverse complement strand
GCCAATGAAGTATTAAAAAAGACACGAAATCACTTTATTATTTTACATGAGTTTGATAAAATATATATATCATCGAGTGCCTATCGCTTGAAGAAAGACGATTCCCTGTTACTCGAAGAAGTAGCAAACTATATCAAAGAAAACCAATTGTATCAGGAGGAAAACGAATGTACTCACACGGATTTTTAAAGGTAGCAGCTGCGAGCCCTGTTGCTCGGGTTGGCGATCCAATGTTTAATGTAAAAGAAATGTTGAAGCAGGTAGAAGAAGCAAAGGTAAAGAACCCTTCTTTTATTTGTTTTCCTGAGCTTTGTATTAGTGGGTATTCGATTGGTGATTTGGTGTTTCAAAAATACCTATATGATGACTGCTTAGAAGCGATTAAATATTTCTTACAAAATAATACATATCGTGGTGTCGTGATTTTTGGTGCTTATATTTTTATTAATGATGCCATTTATAATTGTAGTTTTATTACCCAGAAAAAGAAAATTTTAGGAATTGTTCCTAAGAATTTTTTGCCTCATACCAATGAATTCTATGAAGCACGTTGGTTTGCTTCGGGAGTAGATATTAGTAAAGATATCTCTAGTGTTAATTTATTTGGCGAAGACATTGCCTTCGGTAAGATTATTTTTGAAACGTCAAATGGAGATGTCAATTTTGCCGCTGAAATTTGCGCAGATTTATGGGCACCTATTTCACCGAACGAGCGCTTATATGCTAATGGCGCTTTGATTTGCTTTAACTTAAGTGCTAGTCCTGCCCATGTTGGCAAGAAAGAACTTCGTAAGACATTAACAAAGAGCATCAGTTTGAAATTTAATGGTGGTTATGTTTATGTGTCAAATAATTCCAGTGAGTCGACGAGTGAGGTTGTCTTTAGTGGTCATAAACTGATTTGTGAGAATGGGGAAGTGATTGCAGAGAATGAAGAAATCAATCTTCATAGTGACATCATCTATGGTGATTTGGATATCTTAAAACTGCATCATGCTCGTCGCAATAATAGTTACTATAAAAATGTACAAGAAATTGCTCGTGATCTTCATATTAGACGTGTTAATTATGAATTAGAAGAACAGGAAGATTTCATTTTTGAAAAGAATATTGAAACCTTGCCATTTGTTCCTAAGAATAAAGAAGATTATACCGATATTATCAACATTCAAGCGGCAAGTGTCATTAAACGCTTGGAATATATTGGCATCAATAAAGTTGTTTTAGGTGTGAGTGGTGGCTTAGATTCCACCTTAGCACTACTATCGTTATGCTATGCCTTCGATAAATACAATATCTCACGAGAAAACATCATTGCTTATATGCTTCCTTCAAAAGCAACTAGTGATAGAACCTATCAAAATAGTGTCGCTTTACTAAAAAAGCTAGCAGTAACCACCAAAGAAGTAAATATTTACACCGATGTGTTACGTCAATTAAAAGCAATTGGTCATGATACGCTAACTAAAGATGTTACGTATGAAAATGTTCAAGCTCGTTTTAGAACCTTTACGTTGATGAATGCGGCTAATTTAAACAATGCTATTGTTATTGGTACTTCTGATATGAGTGAGGTTGCCTTAGGATGGTCAACATTCAATGGGGACCACATGGCAATGTATGGCATTAATGCTGGTCTACCAAAAACAGTTGTGAAAGAAACAGTACGATATTATAAAAGCATTTATCCAATCGTGGCCGATATTTTAGATAGTGTTATTGAAACACCAATCTCACCAGAACTATCGGACTCTACACAATCTACTGAGGATATTATTGGTCGATATGATATCAACGATTTCATTTTGTATCATTTCCTAGAAAATGGGGATGATACAAATCGAATTGCCTATCTATTATTTAAGGCCATGAATATTCCTATCAAAGATGCTAAAGAATTGGTAATCAAATTCAACAATCGCTTCTACTCGCAACAATATAAACGTCTTACTTCTCCAGAAGCAGCGAAAATTATGGGATTTTCTTTATCTCCACGAACAGAGATTAGACTAAATGGCGATATTTATCGCATCGATAAGAAGTAGACGATGGCAGAAATCTTTGAAGTATTTATGGTTGTGTTGTTTGGGTTGTCTTGGCCATTAAATATTATAAAATCCATCAAATCAAGAACAGCCAAAGGACGATCGATATTTTTTGTCATTTGTATTATGGTCGGTTATCTTTGTGGGATTGTTAGTAAGATATTTGCTGATAAGATCACTTACGTTTTTATCTTCTATTGTATCAATCTTGTTATGGTAGGCGTCGATTTGGGATTCTTACTACGAAATATCAAATTAGATCAAATGGAAAACATAAAACATAATAAAAATCGTAAAGAGATGGAAAAATTCAGTAACTAGGATATGGTTACTGAATTTTTTATTATCCATAGTTATATCATTTGCTATTTTACGAATCAAACAGTATTAAAGTAGTTGACAAAGGTTATTTCTTATGTTAAGATTTAATAGTGATGTACGTTTCACTGAAGTACGAATCACTGAAATACGATTCACTAATATACATATTCGTATGAAATAATTGTTTTAGGAGGAAAAATATGTTTTTAGGTAGAGAAAAAGAAATACTTTTATTAAAAGAAAAATATAATTCAGGAAAGTTTGAATTTGGTATTATTCATGGTAGAAGAAGAGTTGGTAAAACAACACTTCTTAAAGAATCAATCAAAGACAAAAAAGCTATTTATTTTTTAGCACGTCAAGCAAATAGAGAAACAAATCTTGAAATATTTAGTAAGATATATGCCGAATATAAAAATATAGGCGATATTCGTTATAAGTCATTTGAGGCTTTATTGGAAGAACTATTCAAAGAAAAAGATTTGATTGTCATCATTGATGAATTTACATATTTAACCACTGCTGATCCTTCATTGGAATCATTAGTTCAAGGATTGATTGATAGCAAAAAAGAAGAATCAAATATAAAACTAATCATATCAGGTAGTGAAGTAGGAATGTTTGATAATTTATTTTCTCAAAGTAAGCCACTTTATGGTAGAAATACATTTCAAATAAAAGTAAAGGAGTGTGATTACTTAGAAAGCAGTTTATATTATCCTAATTTTTCAAATATCGATAAAATTAGGACATATGCAATTTTTGGTGGACTTCCATATTATCTCTCTAAAATTGATGATAGCAAGTCATTGGAATATAATATCAGTAATTTAATTATTGAAGAATCCTCCCCATTTGCTAATGAAATAGAAATGATTTTGAATACGGAATTAAGAAATATTGGGGAATACCAAAGTATATTACAAGCCATAACAAGTGGGAGTACTAAATTGTCAGAAATTGATTCAAAGGCTCATATCCATAGTACGGATAAAACATCAAAGTATATTTCAAAATTGCTAGCTTTAGAGATAGTTGAAAAAGAATTGTGTTTTAAAGAAAAACCAATATCTAAAAAACACTTGTATCGAATAAAAAACAATTTTGTTGCTTTTTATTATCAATTTATTTGGTGTAATTTATCAGCAAGAGGATTTCTAGACATAAAATCTTTTTATGATAAATTTATTAGCAACAATCTTGATAAATTTATATCATTAAGATTTGAACATATCTGTACTCAATATCTTGAAAGAAGATTCTTAGATAGATATCATGAAATACCTAAAATGGTTGGTAGATATTGGTACAATAGTAAAAAAGAAAAAAAAGACATTGAAATTGATATTTGTGTTGAAACGGAATCCAATCTTCATGTTTATGAATGCAAGTGGACGCATGGAAAAATTGGCAAAGAAGTGATAATAGATTTAAAAAGTAAGGGTAGAGAAATAGATGCAACCAAGTATGGTGTTTTTTCTAAAAGTGGATATGATGAAAATTTAACGAACTTGAATTGTGACTTAATAAGAATGGATGAGTTCTTTTTCTAATATAAAAGCAAGGATGAAAAGGGCTTTTATTTACAAAAATGTAAAAAAATGTTGACATATCTTAAATATCGTAATACAATAAGACAAATAAAAAAGTTTAGAGATTAGAGGTTGCGGTGCATCAAAGTACTATGTGGAGTCGGCAGACAAAGAAGCATAAGAAAGGTAATCATCGCCGAGTGGCTGTTTAGGCAAAGACAGATCCATGGTGTTACAGGGAATACTTGTATCACTCCTACGCAATGTAGAGGCGCTAAGTTTAACAACTGTTAAAAAGAAAAAGCGTCTAACGCTTTTTTATTTTATTTAGACAGGAGGAAAACATCTAAATGAAAAAATTATTTATTTTACTTTTTTTAACATTCACATTATTTATTTTAAGCGCTTGTAAAAGTGAAGAGGAATTTGATTTCAATAAGGGTGAGTTGGTAGTTGGGCTAGAGTGTGCTTATGCACCTTTTAATTGGACAGAAGATGAAAAAACACTTAGTAATCATCCGATTTTTGGAACAAGTACCTTTGCCGAAGGATATGATATTCAAATTGCAAAGATAGTTGCCCAAGAACTCGATTTAATATTGGTGATTAAGAAAATGGAATGGGGAGCTTTAATTGAAAATTTAAAAGAAGGTTCGATTGATTTGATTATTGCAGGGATGAGTCCTACAGCCGATCGTAAGCTAAGTATCGACTTTACGAATCCTTATTATGAGTCGACACACGTGGTATTGGTAAAAGACGATAGTCGTTATGTGGATGCTAAAACATTTGCTGATTTTAATGGTGCCAATGTTGTTGGTCAACAAGGAACCGTTTATGATGATTTAGCCAAACAACTAAGTGAAAAAGGGGGAGCAACGTATCATAGCGCGTTGGATACGGTGCCACTGATTATCTTTGCGATGCAAAGTGGAGCCATTGATGCGACAATTTTAGAAGAGCCCGTTGCCATCTCAACCGTGGCTCAACATACAGGGTTTACCTATGTTACGCTAGAAACACCATTTGAAATCGCAGAAGAAGATCGAGTGGTATCGATTGGTGTTCGTAAAGCCGATAGTGTGTTACGTGATGCCATCAATGCTGCATTAGCGAAGATTACCAATGAAATGCGAACTACCTTAATGAATCAAGCGATTGAACAAAGTCCTGAAGGTGAGTAATGGTATACATTCGGATATTAGAAAATTTTTGGGAAGCTTTTTTACTAGGAATCGGGTATACCTTACTCTTGTCACTCGTTGGTACGATTGTTGGTTTGGTGATTGCTTTGATTCTTGGTGTTGTGAAATCAATCCAAGCGATTCCCAAAAGAAAAGCTTCACGAATCGCTTTAAAAGTAGGACAAACACTGATTCAACTCTATGTAACGGTCATTCGAGGAACTCCAATGATGGTTCAAGCGATGATCTTCTATTATGTGTTTCGTCGTATGGGATTACTATGGACTCCCTTAGAAGCAGGATTATTCACTGTTTCGGTGAATACTGGAGCCTATTTAACGGAAGTTGTGAAGAATGGAATTGAATCCGTTCCCAAAGGTCAAGAAGAAGCCGCGAAGAGTTTGGGCATGAATCGCTTTAAGGCGATGAGCTTAGTGATTCTTCCTCAAGCGATTAAAACACAAATGGCTTCGATAGGAAATGAATTCATCATTAATATCAAAGATACTTCGGTATTAAATGTTATTATGATTAGTGAATTATACTATGTTGCAGAAGATGCAGCGATGAGATACAGTAGTTTCTTAGAAGCGATGTTAATCGCAGCTGTGATTTACTTATTCTTAACCTATACCACATCAAAACTATTAAAACTATTCGAAAACAAATTAGGAGTAAAAACTCTTGATATCGTTAGTAGTAATTAGGTGCCAACAATGAATAAGATAATATCAATAAGAAACTTAAAAAAGAGTTTTGGAGAAAATATCATTTTAAGAGACATTCATCTTGATTTTTATGAGGGAGAAGTTGTGTGTATTATCGGTTCTAGTGGAACGGGGAAATCGACCCTACTACGATGCCTCAATGGCTTAGAGACGATTGATGAAGGTGAGATCACCTTTGATGGGATGGATATTACGAGTCCTAAGACCGATTTAAATCTAGTGAGAACAAAAATAGGGATGGTATTTCAAGAATTTAATCTCTTTTATAACATGAATGTACTAAAAAATTGTGTGATTGGTCAAACGAAAGTCTTACATCGAAGTCTTGAAGAAGCAAGTCAAATTGCAATGAAAAACCTCGAAGAAGTCGGACTAAGTAAGTTCGTGAATGTTGATGTTGCTACCTTATCAGGGGGACAAAAACAAAGAGTCGCCATTGCTCGAAGTCTGTCGATGAATCCGAAAGTAATGTTGTTTGATGAACCAACGAGCGCTCTAGACCCTGAAATGGTGGGAGAGGTACTAGAAACGATGAAAGTACTTGCAAAAAAGGGAATGACGATGATTATTGTTACCCATGAAATGAGTTTTGCCAGAGAAATCGCCAACCGAATCCTCTTTATGGACAATGGCATGATTTTAGAAGATGGCTCACCAGAGCAAATATTCGAGCATCCTACCTATGAAAGAACAAAAGAGTTTTTAAAGCGATTTCGGTGATTAATAATAAAGCAATGAAATAAATCTTTTCAACAAGAAAGAAAAATACAAAATGTATATAATATGGTTGACAATCATTTGTAAATGAAGTATAATATGAATACATAAGTATATTTTCACTTGTGTACAAGAAAAGAGGGAATTGAAATGAGATTTTATTTGTTGAAAATGACAACCAATGGTATTAAAAACATTGAAAAGGATCTTACCTTAACATTTTATTCTCAAACTATTTCAAATAAACTTAATTTAAGAGATACAAATGTTAAATCTATTTTCGGAATGAATGGCTCTGGAAAATCTGCGATAATGAATTCTGTTGATATTTATAAAAAATTGACTACCAATAGGTATTTTCTTACAAAAATCGAGAATAGGTATCTTGATAATCTAATAAATAAAAAAACTCATACATTTAGTTGTCAAATGATTTATATGATGTATGATGAAGAGAATAATAATCAAAACATGGGTGTTTTTTCTCATTCAATAAGTCTATGTAAGAAAAATGATGCTTACGAAATTGAAAAGGAAGTATATTCTAAATTAAAAAAACAAAGTAAAACTATCAATGGTGAATATGAGAAAATATTCACAATTAATCATGGCCTATTAGAATTCAATAGCAATATAGAAGAAAAATTAATAAAACCTATTCAAAAAAGAACAATAAATTTATTGAATAGTGCTTCTATATTTGCACTTTTGCCAAATATAATTAAGGATATAAGAGAAAACGAATTAAAAAACGATTCTTCAGTAAGTAAAAATACAAGTTCTATTTTACAAGGTGTTTTACTTGGTAGATATTTAGCTGTATTTGTAAGTGAAGAAGATCAACATAAGAATTATGATATAAAATATGAGGATTATGTAGAATTTGTTAAGGAAATGTCAAAAAATTTAAACGACTCATTTGAGATTAATCTTGATGTAAATTTTGAAATTGTTCCTAAAGGTCATTGTGTGGAATATGAAAAGGAAATTAAGAAATTAGAATTATTTATTAAAAAATTTAAACCAAGTTTAAATAGTATTAGTTTTGAGAAAAAACCAATGGGCGATAACTTTAAATATTTTTTAATTTTTAACTATGATAATTGGTCGGTTGATTCAGAATTTGAAAGCACGGGCATAAAGAAACTAAAGCAATTATTCCAATATTTTCAACTAGTTATGATAGGTGGAATTGTTTTTATTGATGAATTGGATGCCAATTTACATGATGTTTATTTATCTAGACTAATCTTATTTTTTGAAAAATATGCAAAGGGTCAATTATGTTTTACATCACATAATTTAGGAACTATGAATGAATTAAAATCATATAAAAATAGTATCGATTTTATAACAGAAACTTGTGAGATTGAACAATGGAAGAAAAATGGTAATTATACTCCATATAATCAATATAGAAGTGGAATGATACCAAACTCACCATTTAATATTGAAGATTTTGATTTTCTAGATGTTTTTGGTGATGAGGATACGGAATGCAAATAATCATTGTATGTGAATGTAAATCTAAGTCGAAATCTGATTATCACTATATTAAAGCAACAATTGATAAAAATTATGACTTAAGGGGAAAGAATATTAAACTGTCTCCAATATACTTAGAAGGAAAAGGGGATTGGAATAAGAAAGAGAGACGAATTAATTATTATAGATGTAAATATAAGAGTACTGGAGAAACAAAAGTTGTTTTTTGTCTAGACTATGATGATCCAAAAAAAACAAAGAACAATATAGCAAAAAATAAAGAAATTGAAAAATATTGTAGACAAAAAGACTATGAATTAGTATGGTTTAATGGAAATATTGAGCAAGTGTTTCTTGGAAGAGATATAAAAAAATCCGAAAAAGTAAAGGAAGCAGAAAAATTTTTATCAAGTAGACAAATTGAAACTTTGGACATGAATAAACTTTCAATTAATAAAATTACATTGGAAACAAAAGGGAGTAATTTGTTTGTTATTTTAAATAAATTAATAGGTCACACAAAAAGAAAAAATTAACTATCGGCGATGATTATTGTTACCTATGAAATGAGTTTTGCCAGAGAGATTGCCAACCGAATCCTCTTTATGGACAATGATATGATTTTAGAAGATGGTTCTCCAGAGCAAATATTCGA
>JAQUVC010000049.1 GCA_028693535.1 Bacilli bacterium | reverse complement strand
CAAAAACTTATTCTGAAAATATATTGTCGTTTGTAAATAACATTCGAACTCGTGATGGAGGAACCCATGAAACGGGATTTAAAATTGCCATTACTAAAGCATTTAATGACTATGCGAGAATGAAAGGATTGTTAAAGGATAAAGATCCAAATCTTGATGGTATCGATATTCGGGAAGGCTTAACGGCAGTTTTATCCATTCGTATTCCTGAAGATTTATTGCAATTTGAAGGTCAAACAAAAAACAAACTAGGAACAGCCGATGCAAAAGCCGCCGTTGAACAAGTAGTTGGCGAACAACTAAAATTTTATTTGTCTGAAAAAGGTGAAATTGCAAACACATTAATCAACAATTCTTTAAGAGCATTTAAAGCTCGAGAAGAAGCACGAAAAGCACGAGATTCTGTAAGAATGATTAAGGAAAAAATCGGTAAGCCGATTAATATGAACGGGAAGCTTTGCCCAGTCATTGAAAAAAATCCTGAAATTAATGAGCTGTTTATTGTCGAGGGTGATTCTGCGGGTGGTAGTGCTAAACAAGGCCGTGATAGCCGTTATCAAGCCATTCTTCCTTTACGAGGAAAAGTCATCAATGCGGAAAAAACAAAGACCGATGAACTTCTAAAAAATGAAGAAATTATGTCGATGATCCACGCAATTGGCGCTGGTTTTGGCCGTGATTTCAACATTAATAAATCTAATTTTAAGAAAATCATCATCATGACAGATGCTGATACGGATGGTGCCCATATACAAGTTCTATTATTGACGTTCTTTTTTCGCTATATGGCAGAACTCATTCATAAAGGGTATATCTATATTGCATTACCACCACTTTATAAAATTTCCGGCAAGAATATTATTGAGTACGCTTGGACGGATGAAGAATTAAAAATCAAAGCAGGTAACTATAAAAATATCAATATTCAACGGTTCAAAGGATTGGGAGAAATGAACAAAGATCAATTATGGGATACCACTATGAATCCAGTAACGAGAACACTAATTAGAGTAAATATAGAAGACTTTAGTGATGTTGATAGTCGAATTAGTATTTTAATGGGTGATGATGTTCAACCAAGACGTGAATGGATTGAAAAAAATGTTTCCTTTGAATATGTAGATAATTTCACATTAGAAAATGCGGAGGTAACACCAAATGGCCAAGAAGACTAGTATAACCAAAAAGATAAGCGATTTTGTTGAAGAGAAAATCTTAAACGAAAATTTAGAAGATATTGTTGGCGAAAGGTTTGCTCGTTATTCTAAATATATTATTCAAGATCGTGCCCTTCCCGATGTACGTGATGGCTTAAAACCTGTGCAAAGAAGAATCCTTTTTGCTATGTATAAATTAGGACTGTTTAGTACCAAACCCTATAAAAAATCAGCTCGTATTGTTGGCGATGTCATTGGTAAATACCATCCTCATGGTGATACTGCTGTTTATGAAGCAATGGCGCGTTTATCACAAGATTTTAAGATGCGCTTGCCATTGATTGACATGCATGGTAATAATGGTAGTATTGATGGCGATTCACCAGCAGCAATGCGTTATACGGAAGCACGATTATCAAAATATGCAGAAGCGATTCTTCAAGATATCAACAAAAAGACGGTTGGTTTTGTACCAAACTTTGATGATGAAGAATATGAGCCAACTGTGTTGCCATCAAAATATCCTAATATTTTAGTCAATGGAGCAACGGGTATTTCGGCGGGATATGCAACGGACATACCACCTCATAACATTGATGAAATCATCAATGCTGTGATCTATCGAATGAATTATCCTGAATGTAGTTTGAAAGAAATCATGAATATTGTAAAAGGTCCTGATTTCCCTACTGGAGGAATTGTTCAAGGCATTGAAGGAATAAAAAGTGCCTATAAGAATGGTCGCGGTAAAATTATTGTTAAGGCAAAGACTGAAATTCTTGAAGAAAAAAACATGTACAAGCTTGTAATCACAGAAATACCTTACGAAGTCAATAAATCTGTGTTAGTAAAAAGAATGAGTGATGTGGTTGAATCGAAGAATGTTGATGGTATTCTTGATATTCGCGATGAAAGTGGTCGTGATGGCTTGAGAATCGTCGTTGATATTAAGAAAGATACCAACCCAGAATTTATTCGTAATTTCTTTTTCAAATCAACCGATTTACAAGTAAATTATAATTTTAATGTCGTTGCAATTGCCAACAAACGTCCTGTTTTAATGGGATTAATAGAGATTTTAGATGCTTATATTGCACATCAACGCGAAATTATTACAAATAAGAGCAACTACGAATTACATAATGCCAAGAAAAGATTGCATATTGTAGAGGGTTTAATTTCAATGACCTCTATTTTAGATGCTGTCATTAAAACAATTCGGTCTTCAGCAAATAAAAAAGATGCAAAAGAAAACTTGGTTTCTACTTATGAGTTTTCTGAAGAACAAGCAGAAGCAATTGTTATGTTGCAATTATATAAGCTAACCAACACGGATATCTTTGCATTACAAAATGAAAAAGAAGATTTAAATCATAGCGTTGAACAATTAAATGATATTTTATCAAATGAAACTTCATTGTTATCAGTAATCAAAAATGAATTATTAACGACATTAAATGCGTTATCTTCTCCAAGAAGAACGCTGATTGAACATAAAATTGATGAAGTTAAAGTGGAAGTAAAAGAGTTGATTGCCAAAGAGGATGCAATTATATTGATTACTCGTGATGGTTATATCAAACGCATGACACCAAAAAATTATGCTGTTGAAGAAGAAACCAAACTGAAGGATAATGATATTATGATTGCGAAATATGATGTTACGACATTGGATACGTTGTTGCTATTTACTAATCAAGGGAACTATGTATATTTACCAATCCAAAAAATTCCTGATGTAAAACATAAAGAATTGGGTCGTAATGTAAGTACATTGGCATCTATTGCTGCGGATGAGAAAATTATCTTTACTGTCGCCATTGATGATTTCAATGCCGATCGCTATTTATTGTTTACAACGAAAAACGGCCTAACAAAACGGACTCATATTCGCGACTTAGATGCTGAGCGCTATTCACGAGCGTTAAAAGCTACGAAAATACGCACGAATGATGAGTTGGTCAGTGTTGATATTTGTTATGGTGATAAAAATGAAGTGGTTATGGTAACAAAAAAAGGCTTCATCAATCGCTATAATGCAAGTGAAATCAGCCTTTTCGCTCCAGCTTCCTTTGGAGTAAAAGCTTTAGAAATGAAAGGCAGACCTGATGATGAGGTAGTAGCTGGTCATTATATCGATAGCAAGGATACTATTTTAATCTTAAATCAAAAAGGTATTATTAAGAAATTCAAGCCATCAGATATTGTTAAGGGCAAGAAAAATCATGTCGGCCGTCAATATATTACAATGACAAAGAAAAATCCATTGTCGCTTGTTGATTGCGAAATCATTCATAAAAACAATACTGATTTGGGAGTCGATGGAATTTACCTTGAAGGTAGCGAAGGAATAACGCAACTAGATTTATCAGGGAAAACACCACCAAAAGTAAGTGAGATAGGGACACCATCAAAAATAATCATAGCTCGCAATAATAGCGATTTTGCTCGAAACTAGGGGTGCTAGTATGAGTTGTATAAAAAATATCAATCGTTTTTTAATTCCTAATGATGTTATTGTCATTCTTGGCCAAATTTATCGTTATATTGGCAACTCTAAACAATACGCTGAAGTTGTTGGTACTGATCAAGAACGAGTCGTTGAGCAAACGGTAGAACGCGATGCTTATTTTCTAGGATCCATATTGAAACTTGATATCAGTGATGTGCGTAGTCGTTTGATTATTACAAAGGATTCTAGCCCACGCAACAAAGAAGAAACAACATTATACAATCTAAAAGATATCCTAATGACATTACAGAAACGACCCAATCAATTTGGGATCCAAAGCAATGATATCTTAAATATTGTCAATTTTGTTTTCTCTCATGCCAATACACCAATTCGATTTGATTACACGAGTACGGATAAAAAATCGATCTTACAAAGCCAAAACATGAAAAGCAAACGATTAATTATTGATGAGATTACCGAAGAAATTAATCATCTCTTACAAAGCAATAGTTTTGAAAAAATCACTCTATACTTGCATTATTTCATTGATTTTTATAATATCAAACCGTTTACTGCGCAAAATGAGTTAGCTAGTTTATTGTTATTATATTTGTTAATGATTAAAACCGAGGTGAAGGCTTTTCAATATGTTAGTTTTTTTCAATTGATAAATGAAGATTATCACAATTTTCAAACGGAATTGATGAATGCATGTTTTAACTGGCAAGAGGGTTATTCACAATCACTTGGCTTTGTTCGCTATATGGAAAAATTAATTTTAAAAGGCTATGCGAAAACAGAAGAGATTATTAAAAACTATAAATTTGATCAAAACTTAAACAAGATTGAAAATATTGAACGAACGATTGGCAATATGAATGAGATATTCACTAAGGAAGAGATTAGAGGGATTCATCCTTATGTTAGTGAATCTACCATCAATCGTGCTCTGATTAATCTTCGTGATACTGGTTATATTAAACCAATTGGAAAAGGCCGTTCTGCAAAATGGATGAAAATACCACGAGGGTATCACAATGACTAAAGCCAATTATCACACTCACACCTATTTATGTGGGCACGCAGAAGGGTTACCAATGGATTATGTGAAAAGAGCAGTAGAATTGGGGCTAGAACACATTGGTATTTCTGATCATGGCTATTTAAAAAGCAAATGGACAGGTAGAATGGATCTAGATGCTTATCATACTATTTATCTACCAAATATTGCTGCTGCAAAAGCAAAATATGACCACCAAATAAAGATATTTACGGGTTTAGAATTAGAATATCTAGTAGGATATGATTCTTTATACAAAAAATATGTCCAGGAAAACGATTATTTAATTCTCGGTCAACATATTGTTGAAGTTGATCATGTGGACTATGACTTATATAAACCAATGAATGATACTTTAATCATTGCTTATAAAGATGCTGTGATAAAAGGAATGGAAAGTGGCTATTTTAAAATTCTTGCCCATCCGGATTTGTATATGCTTCGTTATCAAGAATGGAATTTACTAACAGAATCAATTGCTATTGCTATTATCGAAAGTGCTATTCAAAATGATGTTTATTTAGAAATCAACAGCAATGGAACGAGAAGAGCGGCAACATATACCAAGGAATTAGAATTAACGTGGTTATATCCTCGTATTGAGTTTTGGCGCATTGTCAGCCGTTATCCCCAAGCTAAGGTGATCGTCGGTGATGATGCTCATTATGTAGACCATCTTCATGATTTAGCAGTAACCAACGCTATTTTGTTAGCGAAGAAAGTAGGAATAAAAATATATGACAAAATTTTATAGGCATTTCGATGAATAAAAAGAGGTTTTTATATTGGATTACTAGCATCACGATCGCTTTATGTTTAATTGTCTATATTTGGGTATCTAATGATGAAGCCTATTGGCTTTATACATTGCTTGTTGTATTATTGGTGTTCCCTAATTTTACGTTCAAAAAAATGGAAAAGCAAAAATTAATGCAAATCATTATCCATTATTCGCAAACAGGGAGTGTAAATGAATATTTACAGCAGTTAAAAGAATATGATCGAAATATGATCAAAACAAATCGTATCAAGTATTATCAATTGATTACCTATGCACAAGCATACATGGATAAGGGAAGTTTTACAAAAGCCAAAGAAATATTAGATAATTTAACAGAACCAGCCGAAAAATTTAATCCATTAACAAAGTTTTTGTATTATCGCGCTTGGATAAATTACTTCTTGAATTTTGGTCAAGTCAAGGAAGCAAAAGAACTACTAGACCAATTAAAGATCATGGTTGAAGTCTCACATGCTTCCTTGCAACAACAATTTATCATCAACTATCAACTCTTGCTTGCAAAGTATAATATTCGTTGTGATATATTGCTAGCTGAAACAAGAGCAACATTAAATCAAGTAATTGATGCAAATCCAACTCCATTGATGATGGCATCAAGTAGTTATTATATTGGTATTGTTGAATACAAGTTAGGTAAATTAGCAGAAGCAAAGAAGATTTTCACGGAAGTAGCTAGTTTTAATGAGCAATTGCATTTTGTTCGTAAAGCCAAAGAATACTTGATAAAGATAAAAGAAACGAGCACGAATTAACAGTGCTCTTTTATTAAAAATTGACTTTTTTCCCGTTTTTTATTATAATAATACTAAGCAATAATAAAGAGGTGTTTTATGTATAAATTAATACTTGTAGATGATGAACAAGATGTACGCAACAGAATTATTACCTCAATTCAAAAAATTGATTGTGGTTTTGAAGTTATTGCTAGTTATGACAATGGCTTAGATGCAATTGATGGTATTATGCAAATGAATCCTGATTTAGTAATCACTGATATTCGCATGCCATTTATGACGGGAATGGAATTATTGAAGAAAACAAAAGACAATCTACCATTGATTAAATCGATTATTATCACCGGTTTTGATGAATTTGATTATGCAAAACAGGCAATCGATTTGGGTGTTTCTGGATTTCTAACCAAGCCAATCACAACTGCTGATTTAGAAGAAGTACTTCACAAAGCCAAAGAAGAGTTAGATGAAGAGTATCAGCGCAACACAAATTTAGAAAACATGGAAAACTTTATTAAAGAGTCACTACCATTAATCAAAGAAAACAATTTGCAAAGATTAATCACACTAGCGAATCCAGATAAAAAATTTTTAAAAAAGCTAGAATATAATGGCATTTTCTTAAATTACAAATATTTTATGTTATCTGTTGTCGACATGGACTTGGATTTAGAAAATACAAATTTAGAAAAATATGAAATGAATTTTTTATCGGTTAAGAAATTTATTGCTGAAGGGTTACAAAATTATTTTTACCATGAGACCTTTACTAGCAATGATGAAATAATTACGATTATCAAAGCCAATGATGAAATATCAACAACACAAATAGAACACTGCTTTGACTATGTCTTAATGAAAACCAAGAAGTTTTTGGAATTTACAATTAGCGTCGGAATTAGCAATCAATACAAAAATAAAAACTTCAAAGAAATGTATCGGGAAGCCCAATCGGCATTAGAATTGCGATCCGTTATGGGTGGCAATGAAATATATTTTGCAAGTAATATCGATAGTGATTACAAAAAAGTAAGGATGATCGATGATGATGATTTGAAAGAATTAAGCTATGCCATTAAGTATCGTACCTTAGATGAAACCAAAGCAATTCTTTTATCTTTGAAGGAAAAAATCGCTAAACCAGAGTATATTCTCTATAATCCATTTAATTTATCAAATATCTTAAATTCGATTGTAAAATCATGTGATAATTTAGATACTTTTTATGGAGAAAGTAAAACTTCATTTTATGAAAAATTATTTGAAATGAAGACCTTAGATGATACTTTTAGTTGGTTTGAGGCCATCATAACAAAAATAAAAACCATCAATCAAGATACAATTGAAGATAGTATTCAAAGAAATTTGAATAAAATTATCACGTATATTGATTCTCATTATACGGATAATGATTTGAGTTTGGAGGTGTTGGCAGACAAGGTCAATATCAGTATTAGTTATATCAGTGCTATTTTGAAAAAAGAGCAAAATACAACCTTTGTGAAGTATTTAACATTCTTAAGAATGGAAAAGGCAAAAGAGCTTTTAAAAAATCCTAATATTAAAATCGTCGATGTTGCGGAAGCAGTAGGGTATAGTGAGCCTTATTATTTCAGCCATAGTTTCAAAAAATATCAAGGCGTATCGCCGAAAGAGTATCGAACCAATGAAGGCGAAGGAAAGTAATTTTTTTAATCGAAAAAGATCGATAGAATTCAATATTCTTGTCTCTTGTCTATCGATTATGGTTGGGTTTGCCTTATTATTGAGTTTGTTATCACTAAACAGTTTTTCTGAGTTTGTCGATAACACTTCAGAAGAACAAACGAAAGAAATAAGTCGCCAAATCGTTCACAATTATGATAATTATATTTCAACAATCATCGATGCTTATAATGGTATTCAAGTTAAAATCGATAATGTTGATGTAAAAGCCAATGCTGAAGTGACAAGGGGTTACCTTGAAGATTTCTTATTGTTTAAAGCCGATATTACCAATATATCGCTTTTTTCACTAGAAGGATTGCTTTATGCTACCACAACGACACTTACTTACGATGCCGAACAAATCACCCAACAAGCATGGTTTGAGCGGGCTGCTAGCGAGCCATCGTTTATCTTTTTCTCAAATCCATATATTATCGATGGAGATTTTCGAATTCTAGTTAGTAAAGTAGTAAATCATAATCGTGGTACAGAAAAAGCGTTGATGATGATGGAACTTGACTCAAGTCCAATCATTGAACTTGCTGAAAATGCCAATTTGGGTGAAGAAGGAAGAATTTTATTGCTCGATAGCGGTTATAATAATATTTATTCTTCGATTAATGATATGGAGACATACAAAGCTATCGCAGCGGTAAAAGAGATTATCATTGGTACAGGCAAAGCTCATATCAATGGTTATGATATGGCAATTAATGTCGATACACTTACCAATACCAAATGGAAAATCGCTGTGTTTATCAATATTGATAATACAAAAGCAGTTCAAGAGAATTACGTTTGGATTTTAGGAATCATTGGTTTGTTTATGGTAGTTGCAACCATTACTATTATTACCTTTACATCGCGACGAATTGCTACTCCATTAAAAGTTTTAGAAAAATCAATGCGTAAAATTGAACAATCAGACTTTTTGGT
>JAQUVC010000048.1 GCA_028693535.1 Bacilli bacterium | reverse complement strand
CATTTTATTCGTTTTTTATAAAGTTTACAATATCTTCAATTACTTCTGTTGGTATTTTTCTTCTGATTAAATAAGCCGTATGAATGGTTTCATTTACGCCGTATACAAAGCAATGGTTTAAGTCTTCATAGTATTTATATTGCACATTGTCTTTTTCTGTAAGTAAGCTTTTATAATCATCCAGCGTTGTTTTTGGTACTTGTAAATCATGTCCCCCTTGCATAATCAACAATTTATAACTAGTTGCTGCTTTGATGAGTTCTGCTTCTAACTCAAACTTATTATAACTCGCCCAATATGCTTCATACGCTCCCATATAAAAGTATTTCTCTTCGCCTATAGCTACTTCTTTTAAGTTTCTAAAGTAATCATAATACGGTAGATAGGTGTCATAATAAGGACTATCTTGTTCTTGTAATTGCCGCATCATAACATCAATAATATGTTCGGTTGTTCCTGCCAATAGAATAGCTCCTTTCATATTGGTATCTATATTTAGGATGATTGGCGCTAATTGTCCTCCCATAGAGTGCCCAACGATAAAAATATTATTATGATCTATTCTAGCATCTGCTCTTAACATGGCTGCTGCCGAAAGAACATCATCAATTACTTCATCATATATCGTAAAATCATAATCTTCGATTAATGTTGTTCCATATGCAAATGTTCTTTTGTCATATCTAATGGAAGCTATTCCTTTTTTTGCTAATTCTTGTGCTAGGTTTTCAAATGGTTCTAAAGCTCCAATTGCTTCATTCATATTGCTTGCTCCAGAACCATGAACCAACACAATTGCTGGAACCATTTCTTTTGCTTCGGGAATTGTCAGTTTACCGGCTAATTCAAACTCATCAGTCTTTACAACAATCTCTTCTTCTACATATGAGTACTCCCCATCATTTGCTCGGCATCCACCAGCAACTAAAAATAAACTCAATATTAACCAAAAAAACAATATTTTTTTCATTCCAAACCTCCTAAGAAAATCAATACAGTTAGTTCTTTTCCAAAACTTTATCGTTGAAGCTTATTGTATATTCTATCTTCTCCATTTTATGAAACTCTTTAAATTTTTCAATTCTATTATTTAAAAGTTTTATTTCGCTCGTTTTGAGTTTTATTCCTTCTTCAAACCATATGTTTTTCACTAATAGTTTACTTTCTTTTCGTATACACGCCATTTCAATTCTGCCGATAAATGCTTCATTGAGTAGTATTGGTAAAACATAATATCCATATAAGCGCTTTGGCTCTGGAGTATATATTTCCCAACGATAATAAAAATCAAACAGTTTTTCAATGAGCTTTCGATCCCACATCATTCCATCTAGTGGGGCTAGGAATTCAACTCTTTGTTTATATTTCTTATTCGCTTTACTTTCTTCTATAACAGCAATGTCTTCGCTACTAATATAAAACTTGTCACTATCGCCTTCGATATTAATTTCGAAAATTTTTTCTTCTTCTAATAATGCTTGATATATTTTTTTTCTTTCTTCTGTTTTTATATTTCTAATTCCTAAGAAAGCATCACTTGGTTTATTCCATAACAAGCCAACCGTTTTTATTCTTCTTAGTACACGCCATTTTTGAAAATCAAAATCATTTGTGATTTCTTCTTTTGCGTTTATAATCTCCGGTGGTAAGACTTGACTCGGCAGAGCAAAATATCTTATTGTTCCTTTACGATGATGAATAACCAGTTTCCCCTGATAGTATAAATCCTCTAAAGCGGCTCTAGACAATCTTGTAGACATCCAATGCCATGCTATTTTTTGATCAAACTCAAGATCTTGAGAACTAATGCATCCCTGTTCTTCAATTTTTGTTAGAATATATTCTTTTACTTTAGCAATCTCTTCGTTGCTGGTATCATTTAAGTAAACATATTTAATACGCTTTAAATAGTTTAAATCTTCTATTTTAACTATTGTTAAATTCTTATCAAAATATTCAATTAATTTACGATCTTCATACAGTAATTCATAAAGCATTTCTTTTTTAAAGCCTTTAATTCGTGCTTGAAGGACTAGTTCAGGGTTTTTCCCACAAACATCAACAGGATCATATTGAATACATCCTGTTCTATCTAGATATTCTAGGATTCCTTGTTTACCAATAAACCGATACTCTCCTAAAAATCCTTGTTTTAAAAGCATAAATCTTCTGGCTTCTTGCTTTGTTAAAGTATAGCTCATCACTTCTCCTAAAATAATTTTTTTTTACTACTAATTATGGTGCTCCTACCGAGAATCGAACTTGGATCTAAGCATTACCATTGCTTTATTTTACCATTAAACTATAGGAGCAAACACCATCTTTTTCATTATACCTTAAAAATAAGAAAAAATAAATAGAATTTTTATTACTATTATTGTATAATGAAACTAGATAAGACAATAATTGAAAGAGGTGCTTTATGATTTTAGATGGAAAAAAGACTGCTGATATGATTACTTTGCGAATTGCCAAAGAAGTTGCCGATATCGAAGATAAGATAACGTTATCTATTTTCCTTGTTGGACAAGATCCAGCTAGTATTGTATATGTTAATAAAAAACAAAAAGCTTGTGATGATGCCGGTATTTTAGTTGATCCTCACTTTTTAAATGATAATGTAACCCAAAAAGAACTACTAAAATTGATTGATGACTGTAATAAAAATCCGAACATACACGGAATTTTAGTCCAAATGCCCCTTCCTTCTCATATTGATGATGATATTATTTTAAATGCTATTGATCCAAATAAGGATGTTGATGGTTTATCAATCATAAATCAAGGCAAACTTTTTTCTGGTGATGAGACAATTGTTCCTGCTACTCCAAAAGGAGTTATTTCCATTTTAAAAAAGAATTATATCGATATTGCTGGAAAAAATGTTGTTGTTGTTGGGCGAAGTCGCCTTGTTGGAAAACCTCTAGCCTTGCTTTTCTTACAAAACAATGCCACTGTTACAATCGCCCACTCAAAAACTTCCAATTTAAAAGAAGTTACGAAACGCGCCGACATCTTAGCTGTTGCTGTAGGAATCCCTAACTTTATCACTGCTGACATGGTTAAAAAGGATGCTGTTGTTATCGATATCGGTATTAACAAAGTCGAAGGAAAACTAATTGGTGATGTTAAATACAACGAGGTTTCTGAAATAGCAAGTTATATTACCCCTGTTCCTAAAGGAATTGGCCCTATGACAATTGCTAGTCTATTGGAAAATGTTTTAATTTGTTACCAAATACAAAAGAAACTACAGGATAAATAATCCTCTTGATTTCTTACTTCATAGTATTCTTTACAACATTAAATTTAAAGTAAGGAGTTTTCACTTATGAAATTAATTGTTGGCTTGGGAAATCCTGGCCTAAGATATAAAAAAACTAGACACAATATTGGCTTTATGTTTGTTGACGAATTGATCAAACAAAACAAAGAAAAATTTTCTTTAAATAAACCATTGAAGTCAGAAATTGCAACTATTATGATTAACAATGAAAAAGTTCTAGTCATCAAACCACAAACATATATGAACCTATCTGGGGAAGCTGTTAACCTTGTATCTAAATATTATCATATTGAAGTGAATGATATCCTTGTTGTTTATGATGACTTTGACTTACCATTAGGAAGAATTAGAATTCGCCCCAATGGCTCTGCTGGTGGTCAAAAAGGAATGAAAAATATAATTGAAATACTGCAAACAACAGAAGTGAAACGCCTAAGAATTGGAATTAATCAAAATGGTTCCCTTGATGCTGTTGATTATGTTTTAGGAAAGTTTTCTAAAGATGATAGCATTACAATTTCTCTCGTTTTAGAAAAAGCAAATGAAATAATCACGACATATTTGAATAACACTTTTGAAAACTTTATGAATAGGTACAATAAAAATGAATAACATTTATACTCTTTTTACAAAAAACTCCACCGTTTCTTCCTTTCTAGAAGCGACTAAGCAAGAGCAGTTTAACTATCTTCTAACTGGAGTTACCAAAAATCATAATTATCTTCTAACATATGCCACTTACTTGAAAAGTGGTTCTTTTGTCGTTTACGTTGCTAATAATGTTTACCAAGCCAATCTTGCTTACGAAGCTTTTTGTCGTGTTGCTGGCCAAGATAATGTCAACCTTTATGTTGTTGACGAATTTCTAGCCCTTGAAGTTGCTGCAATAAGTAACGATTTTAAAGTTGAACGCCTAAACACCTTAAAAAGCATAGTAAATAACGAACCTAAAATAATCGTTACTCATACCGCTGCTTTGTTGAAACCTCTTGTCAACAAAACTTTATGGTCTAATTCAATCATCAAATTAAACGTTAACGATTTACTAATCCCCCAAAATTTTATTAATAATCTAGTAAAAATGGGATATAAACGTACTGCTACTACAGCTGCAAGTGGTGAATTTAGCGTTAGAGGCGAAATTATAGATGTTTTTTCTAGCGGTTATTCTCAGCCTGTAAGAATTAATTTATTTGATGTTGAGATTGAAACCTTAAAATATTTTGATTTAACAACCCAAAAAACAACATCTAAAATAGACTATTTTGAAATATATCCTTTAAATGAAATCATACTTAGTAAATCTCCTGAGGAAATTATTGCTGCTATCACCAAAGATTGTGATGAAATTCCTCCATTTGTTGCTAATGACATCCAAGACTTGGAACACTATGAAAACATTGAAAAAATGTTTAAGTATATAAAGTATATTACAAATGACTATTATTGCTTTTTAGAATATCTCAACAATAAAATTGTCTTTTATGATGATTATCAAAAAATAGAAGATAGTTTCAAACAATTAAGTTGTGATTTAGAGAACTATTTAGAATCAATTAAAATTCCTAAAAAACTAGATCTCTTTTATTTTTTTGATTTACCAAACATTTTTTATACTGTGAACAAACAAATTCACACCAGTGAATTTAAAAAAACACTTCCCAATATAAAACTAGATCACATTTTCGATTTTAATGGCTATCCTGTTGTAAATTATCAAAACGATATCTCTACTCTTTGTGCTGATTTAGCAGCAAATCCACAAAAAACATATGTGATTGCACTCGAATCCAAAGAAAAAATTGGTTTGCTATATGATATTTTTCGGGAGCGATCTCTTGTTTCTCATATTATTGAAGACTTTTCTCAATGTGAAAAAAAACGTATTAATTTAATCAACACCCAGTCTGTTCTAGGTTATGGTTTTTATAATGATATTGAAGTAATTACTGATACTGAAATTTTTAAAACTCCAACTCTAAAGAAAACTCGATATCGAAGCGCTATCCAAAATGTTGTTGCCATTAATTCAAAAGAAGATTTGGAAATTGGTGATTTTGTTGTTCACTATGATTATGGTATAGGTCGTTATGTTGGTTTAAAGACCGTCGAATTGAACGGCCTGCGCAATGATTATCTAAAATTACAATATGAGAATATGGAGCTTTTTATTCCTGTTGAGAAAATTGTCCTTCTTGAAAAATATCAGGGTGGTGAAGGAAGCATTCCTAAACTAACAAAATTGGGCACCAATGAATGGGAAAAGAAAAAGACTGCAATCAGAGAAAAACTGGAATCAATAGCGAAAGACCTAATTGAAGTCCAAGTTAAAAGAGAGACTGAAAAAGGTTTTACATATCCCCTGGATAATAATTTTCAAACGATGTTTGAAGAAGATTTTGAATATGAAGAAACAGAAGACCAAACAAAAATTATTAATCAAATTAAAAACGATATGGAATCGGGTGTATTAATTGATCGTTTAGTCTGTGGCGATGTAGGGTTTGGAAAAACTGAAATAGCAATTAGATCCGCTTTCAAAACTGTTTTTGGTGGTAAACAAGTTGCTTATCTAGCCCCAACAACCATATTAACAAGACAACACTATTACACATTTAAAAACCGTTTAGAAAAATACGGAATAAAGGTTGCTTTGTTAAGTAGACTTGTCACTCCAAAAGAACAAGCTTTGGTATTAGGGCAGTTAAAAACTGGTGCTGTTGATGTTGTGATTGGAACACATCGACTTTTAAGTGATGATATAAGTTTTAAAGATTTAGGGTTATTAATCATCGATGAAGAACAGCGTTTTGGTGTTATTCATAAAGAAAAAATTAAGCGATTAAAAGTTAATGTTAATGTGCTTACATTAACGGCAACACCAATACCGCGAACTCTACAAATGGCAATTATGGGGATTAGACAATTGAGTTTAATTGAAACTCCCCCTGAAGATCGTTATCCTATTCAAACTTATGTGCTTGAATATAATGATGCCATCATTAAAGAAGCAATCTATCGTGAATTAAGTCGTGGTGGTCAAATCTTTTATTTACATAATACCATCAGTGACCTGGAACATGTTTATCGACGCTTAAAGCGCCTTGTTCCTGAGCTAAAAATATGCATTGGTCACGGAAAAATGGCAAGAGAAGATTTAGAAGACACCATTGAAGCCTTTGTTAATCGCGACTATGATTTACTATTGTGTACAACTATTATCGAAACAGGTATAGATATCCCTAACACCAATACGCTAATAATAGATGATGCTGATCGATTGGGCTTGTCACAAATTTATCAAATAAGAGGACGTGTCGGTCGTAGTGATCGTATTGCTTATGCTTATTTAACATACAAACCAAATAAAGTATTGACGAGCCAAGGAGCAAAAAGACTTTCAGCAATCAAAGAGTTTACTCGCTTAGGGAGTGGCTATCGTATTGCCGTAAGAGATCTCGCGATTCGCGGTGCTGGAGATATTCTTGGTAGCGAACAATCTGGTTTTATAAACTCTGTTGGTATTGATATGTATATGAAATTACTAGAAGAAGCCGTGAATAAGATAAAAGGCATTCCTGAAAAACAAGATGTTTCTTATCAAATTGATGTTTCCAAGCATGTTGATGAAAGTTATGTTTCTGATGATGCCATTAAAATTCTGATTCACAAAGAAATTAGTAGTATTGATTCAAAAGAAACCAAATTGAAAATTATTGGAGACTTTACTGATCGCTTTGGAAAACTCAACACAGAGATTCTATTATATATTGAAGAAAAGTATTTGGAATCACTACTAAAAAAATTCAACATCACCAATATTTTAGAAGCTAAATATTTGGTAACTATCATTATTCCAGAAAAAGATTCGTTAACTATAAAAGGTGATGAGCTGTTTATTATTGCTTATCATATTAGTCCTGATTTTACATTTGAATATCGTCGTCATCAAATCATTATTAAAATAAATAAACTACCTGATGATAAATCCTGGATTTATAAATTATCTGGTTTATTAGAGAAACTTACTTCAACAAAAAAAGCACCAGTTTAATGAACTGACGCTTTTTTATTTGATTACTACTTTATCGTTTTCTACATCTACAACATAATGATTGTTTGGTATTATTTCACCACTTATGATTTCTTTTGCGATCACAGTTTCTATTTCTCGTTGAATGAATCTTTTAATCGGTCTCGCTCCATACTCATGAGAATAACTGCTGTTAATAATATAAGCTTTTGCTCTATCGCTAAATTCAAGTTCTATCTGTTCTTGCTTTAAACGATTTTGTAACAACTTCAACATTTTTTCAACAATCTTAAATTGAACTTCTTTTGTTAGTGGTTTGAAAATAACAATTTCATCAATACGATTCAAAAATTCTGGTCTGAATTTGCTTTTCAACAATCCCATTGCTTCTTTTTCTTCCCCATTCAGTAAAAATTCACTACCTAGGTTTGATGTCATAATAATAATTGTATTTTTAAAATCGACTACTCTTCCTTGTGAATCCGTTAGGCGACCATCATCTAAAATCTGCAAGAGAATATTAAAAACATCGCTATGTGCCTTTTCTATTTCATCAAATAAAACAATTGAATACGGATTTCTCCTAACTTTTTCTGTTAATTGTCCACCTTCTTCATAACCAACATATCCTGGAGGAGCACCTATCAATCTACTAACAGAAAACTTTTCCATATACTCACTCATATCAATCCGAACGATATTACTTTCACTATCAAACAATGCATCAGCAAGGCTCCGAGCAACTTCTGTTTTTCCTACTCCTGTAGGTCCTAAAAACAAAAAGGAACCAATCGGTCGGTTTTGATCTTTAATTCCTGCTCTTTGACGAATGATTGCATTACTTACAAGTTCGATTGCTTCTTCTTGTCCAATGACTCTTTTCTCCAATGTTTCTTTCAAGTTTAAGACTTTTTCACGCTCTCCCTTCATGATTTTAGCAATCGGTATGCTCGTGTTTTTAGAAATTACTTTTGCTATCATCTCTTCAGTAACTACTTCTGATAACAGATTGTCTTTCTTTTCTTCGCCTTGCAACTCATTCAGTTTTTTCTCAAGACTTGGTATTTCTTGATACTTTAATTCCGATGCTCGCTTATAATCTCCTGTATTAAAATAATTATCTAGATTGAATTTAGCTTGTTCCAATTTCTTTTTTACTTCTTTTGCGGCATTGATAACGTCTTTTTCGTGTTCCCATCGATAACGTAATTGTTGATCTTCATTTTTTAAGCTCAATAATTCTTCTTTTATTTTATTTAGTCGTTCCATACTTGCTGGATCTTTTTCTTTCTCCAAGGCAACTCTTTCGATTTCTAGTTGTACAATTTTACGACTAGTTTCATCGAGCTCTGATGGCATTGAATCAATTTCTACTCTGATTGAAGCACAAGCCTCATCAATTAAATCAATCGCTTTATCAGGTAAGAATCGTTCTGTTAGATACCGATTTGACAATACTGCTGCACTAACAATTGCCCCATCTGTGATTCTTACTCCATGATGAGTTTCAAATCTTTCTTTTAACCCTCGTAAAATACTAATTGTATCTTCTACCGTCGGTTCTTTGATTAGCACTTGTTGGAATCTTCTTTCTAGCGCTCTATCCTTTTCAATATACATTCGATATTCGTTTAAAGTTGTTGCTCCAATACAATCAATTTCGCCTCGTGCTAGCATCGGCTTCAACATATTTCCAGCATCGAGAGCACCATCTGCTTTACCGGCACCAACAATCAAATGAATTTCATCGATGAATAGAATAATCTGCCCTT
>JAQUVC010000047.1 GCA_028693535.1 Bacilli bacterium | reverse complement strand
CTGCCATTATTTCTTCTCTGTTTGAGATTCTTTATCGAGATTCGAAATTAAGTACTTATTTCTATCAAAGTTTTGATAAAAACAACAATTTAAAAATGTGATGTTTTTTCTTAAGAAAGTGGTATAATATAGCAAGAAACTTCTTTTGGAGTGCTTTTATGCAAGAAAAAAATCAAACATCAATTAATAAAATTCCCAATTATGATTACTTATTTCGTGATACGAAAAAAGAAACGAGTAAACCAGTAGCAACTGGTTTTTTTAAGAAGATATTCACCAAAAATATTGGTAAATTAATTCTTAGCAGCCTATTTTTTATCATTAAAGCATCCCCAGTTTGGATTATGCCAATCATTACAGCCAATGTCATTGACATTATTACTATTGGATTAAATAATACCACATGGGAAAAACTCGGTGGTAATGCCTTGGTCTTAGCAATTTTGCTAGTCCAAAATGTACCGATGCATTATTTATATGCAAGAGTAACCGACAAAATGTTGCGTAACAATAGTGCTGGTATTCGCGCAACAGTCGTAAGAAAACTGCAACGATTATCCATTACTTATCATAAAGAAATGGAAAGTGGGCGTATTCAGTCGAAGTTTTTACGCGATGTGAACAATGTAGATGGTTTATTTTCTCATATTCTAAAGGTAATGATTCCCGATGTGATTGGTATTATAATCTCTATTGGAATATCGATATATAAAAGTGGATTTATTACTCTCATTTTTTTTGTTGTTGTTCCTTTGAATATTTTGCTCGCTCGTGCTTTTAAGAAGCCAATGGCGATCAACAGTAAAGCCTTGCGTAGTGAAGCAGAAACAATGTCTTCCAGGATGACAACCATGCTAGAGATGCTACCTGTAACCAAAGCGCATGGGTTAGAGCAAGAAGAAATTGTAGGCTTTGAAACAGAAATTCAAAAGTTAACCGATGTCGGATTAACTGCCGATAAAACCAATGCTTTTTTTGGCTCTTGTGTCTGGGTGTTGAGCAATTCGTTGCGATTTTTGTTTTTGTTTTTCTGTGGGTATATGGCATTGATGAAAAAAATATCAATAGGAGATGTCGTTTTATATCAATCGCTATTTGCAACAATCAATGGCTATGTCACATCTTTTGTTAATTTTATGCCATCGCTTACTTCAGGAATGGAATCTGTGCGTTCAATTTCCGAAATTATGATATCTGAAGACATTGAAGATAATACCGGTAAAGCTAGCATTCATTCAATCGCAGGAAAAGTTGAATTTAAAAATGTGTCCTACCAATATCCTGATGGTGATGTTGATGTCATTCATCACTTGAATTTAAAAGTTGAACCCGGAGAATGTATTGCCGTTGTTGGGCCATCTGGTTCAGGGAAATCAACAATTATGAATCTAATTATTGGGTTTTTAAAACCGACATCAGGAGAGTTATTTATTGATGAAAACTCTATCAATGATATTTCTTTGAGCGATTATCGCCATAATATTTCTGTGGTTCCACAAAATAGTATCCTTTTTTCAGGATCGATTAAGCAAAATATCACCTACGGTTTAACAGATTATTCTGAAGCAGAATTGAAAAACGTATTAGAAATGGCCAATATCAATGAGTTTTTGATGGAACTACCCCATGGCCTAGACACCAATATCGGTGAACATGGAGGAAAATTATCTGGAGGGCAAAAGCAAAGAATCACCATCGCTCGAGCTTTGATTCGTAATCCGCGAATTTTAATTCTTGATGAGGCCACAAGCGCTCTTGATAATATTTCTGAATATCACGTCCAAAAGGCGATATCATCGTTGATTAAGGATCGAACAACCTTCATTGTTGCTCATCGCTTATCGACAATTCGCAATGCTGACCGAATTTTGGTGATGGAAAACGGTCATTGTGTAGAAATGGGAACTTATGAAGAGTTGATTGCCAAGCAAGGGAAGTTCTATCAATTAAAAAATATGAATGATATTACCTATAAAGAAGCAGAAGCAGGCTTAAAATAAAAAAACGGAAATACGACAGCATTTCCACTTCATTTGTGATAATTTGTAAGAGAGAAATCTCTTACTTTTTTATTTGATAGGTAGCAATCTTGACCAAATTATCATCTGTTTTTTGATCAATTAGGGTTCTTTGATAGGAATAGCCTTTATTTATTAAGGCAATATCAAAGAAACACATGACAATGCCCAAGTCAATACTATTAAAATAAGTCAATTTAGATTTTGGGATGATGGAGCGTATCTTTGGATCGCGATAGATTGTTACTCTATCTGAAGAACTAGTAAAGTGCCATGACTGAGTATTACATGCGCTAGGAGCGAGACGAACGATCTCTTTTATCTCTTCATCAAAATCTCCTGACCAAATAGTATTGATCTCTTTACGATTAAACTCTGATGTGTTTTGGCGAAAAACAAGGGGGTAGCTTGGTCCAAAAGCTAACATAATAACATGCTTTAAACCATTCACTGTTTTATTTTTGGGATGAGCCATTCCATACCAACAAACACCAATGTATTGTGATTCCAAGTACAAGTCGATTTGTTCTAAGATATAGCCAGCGTTTAATAAATAAAATGGTTTTTCTTCACTATAGAACAATAGGCAGTATTCACCAAATTTTGCTGAAGTATCTTCTCGCTTCACAATCTCTAAATGATAGGAAATATCGGGCACTAAAGGCTGCAATTGGGAAATATAAAGCTTCAAACTATTCATTTGCTCAACGCTTAATTGTTGATTTTTGTCATATTTTCTTACTGATTTCCGTTTATAAATGGTATTAAGTAATTCTTTCATGGTGTATTCCTCCTATTATCTTATTCTACCATAAAACTTTTATAAATAGATGGATACTTTTAAAATTTTATGATGAAAAAATATAAAAATACTAATTTATATTTCTTTTGAAAAGAATATTTACAAAATATTTACAATACTTTTATGGAAACATGAAGTGAAAAAATGGTATTATAGATTGTAAAAACACTAGTATTAGGAGAAAAAATGAAAACTATTGTAATTGGCGTCATTGGCGCTGATGTTCATGCTGTGGGAAACAAAATTATTGAATTTGTTTTAAAAAACAAGGGTTACAATGTCGTTAACATTGGTGTGCTATCTTCACAGGAAGATTTTATCAATGCGGCAATTGAAACCAATGCAGAGTTGATTTTAGTTTCTTCACTTTATGGACATGGTGAAATTGATTGTCGGGGAATGCGCGAAAAATGTATTGAAGCAGGTATTGGCAATATCCCTTTGTTTATTGGGGGGAATATTGTTGTTGGCAAACAAGATTTTCAAGAAGTTCGCGAAAAATTTATCAAGATGGGTTTCGATAAGGCTTATCCTCCGGGAACGCCAATTGAAAAAACGCTACCAGATATTTATGCAGCGCTTGGCGAATAATCGTTAGATAAAAGGAAATGAAATGAAAGTTAGAAATGTAAAGTTAACAGAAGAAGAATTTTTATTAGAACGTCAAGAAGTCCTTTCGACTTGGAAAACGGGAAATGATCCCCAATTAGATTTGAATAAAGCGATTACCTATTTGAAAAGTTTACCAGAAGAAAAGAATTTTGCAATCAAACTAGAAAAAGCTCGTGGGGGTCGAACTTTGATTCAACCACGTGCGGGAGTCCCAGTAATCACAAGTCATATCGAATTAATGCGCTATTTAGAAGCAAGTGGAGCAGACTTCTTACCGACAACAATTGATTCTTATACGCGACAGAATCGCTATTTAGAAGCAGAACGTGGAATTGAAGAAAGTATTATTCATGGTAGAAGCATGTTGAATGGTTTTCCTGCTGTTAATCATGGTGTAACAGGTTGTAAGGTAGTTCAAGAATCGGTCAATATACCACTACAAGCTCGTCATGGAACTCCAGATGCAAGGTTGCTTGCAGAGATTATTCATGCTGCTGGATGGACTTCTAACGAAGGAGGAGCAATTTCGTACAATATTCCTTACGCAAAAAATATTTCTTTAGAAGATTCAATTCGATATTGGCAATATTGTGATCGGTTAGTTGGTTATTATGAAGAACATGGTGTAAAAATAAATCGTGAACCTTTTGGTCCATTAACAGGGACCTTGGTTCCTCCATCTATCTCTAATACCGTTGGTATTATAGAAGCCCTATTAGCAGCCGAACAGGGAGTAAAAAATATCACTGTCGGCTATGGTATGGGTGGTAATGTTGTTCAAGACGTAGCAGCTATTCGGACATTACAAAAACAAACAGAAGAATATCTGGTGCGGTTTGGGTATCAAGATGTTTTTGTTACCACAGTGTTTCATCAGTGGATGGGAGGTTTTCCTGCTGATGAATCAGAAGCATTGGGATTGATTTCAATGAGTTCAACTGTTGGTGCTTTATCAAAAGCAACCAAAATGATTACCAAAACACCCCATGAATCTGTAGGTATTCCAACAAAGGAAGCGAATGGAATAGGGATAAAAACCTCTAAATTAGTGACAAGATTATTGGTAGAACAAAAACTATCTGATAGTTTAGAACTATCAACTGAGATGGATCAAATTGAAAAAGAAGTGAATTGTCTTATGGATGCTATTTTTTTTGTGGGTCAGGGTGACTTGGCTGTTGGTGTTGTTCGCGCATTTGAACAAGGTATTTTAGATATTCCTTTTGCCCCTAGTAAATTTAATGCGGGTAAAATACTACCAGCACGTGATGCAGAAGGAAAGATAAGAATTTTAGAATTTGGTAATTTAGGCTTTGATGAGGAAATAAAGCAGTTTCATCGTGATAAGATTGCTGCAAGAGCAGCTTTTGAAGGAAGAGAAATATCTTTTCAAATGACGATTGATGATGTTTATGCTGTTAGCACAGGACATTTGGTTGGTCATACCTCATATCAGGACTAAAAACATACAAAAGGGAAACGATATTTACTAGCTTGGCTTGCTTAGCAAGTAAATACCGTTTTATTTAGGTTATGCATTACAAACGCTTACAGAATTTATTTTATAAGGAGGAAACATGTTGATTCATTTACGTAGTACAAAAAGATTTATGTTATTGATTACCATATTTTTAGTAGCAATTGCTTTGGTTGGTTGTAAAACCCCGAATGATGAACCCGAGGAATTCGATTATACTGATTTATCAGTAAGAGATTATATTAGTGAAAATGGTTCCGTTGCAGCAGCGAATCCCTATGCTGCAAAAGCTGGACTAGATATTTTAAAAGCTGGAGGTAACGCTTTTGATGCCGCTGTAGCAATGAGCTTTGCTTTGGGAGTCGTAGAACCAAATGCAACAGGACTTGGTGGTGGTGGTATCATGGTTGCTTATGATGCAAGTGCTGGAGAGTATATTTCTTATAATTTCCGTGAATTTGTTCCTGCAGCAGGAGATGCATCAGCATATTCCAATGGTGCTGCTGACCTGGATTATGGTCCACTTTCATGTGGCGTTCCAACTCAAGTAGCAGGATTGGTGACCATCCAAGAAGAACGAGGTGTAAAAACTCGTCAAGAAGTAATGCAACCAGCAATTGACTTTGCTAAAGATGGCGTTCCAGTTACCCCTGAATTAGCCAATAATATTAATGATTGTTTTTATATTATCATGGACTCTCGTAGTGAAACGAGGGATGTTTATACAAGTGATGGAATCACACCATTAGCAGCAGGGGAATTGTTGGTACAACCAGATTTAGCTCATACATTACAGCTGATATCGGAACAAGGCCTAGAAGGGTTTTATCAAGGCGAAGTTGCTATGTCAATTGTAAATACCCTTGCAAAACAAGGGGGAATTATAACATTAGCTGATTTAGAATATGCAATGAATAATTATCCAATTGTTGAAACACCAGTTCAAGGTACCTATCATGGTTATGATGTAATATCAGCAACAACACCATCTTCAGGAGGAATTATTCTGTTAGAAGCGCTTAATATGCTAGAAGTTTATGGCGATGTAAGTAAACTAGATCACAATAGTGTTGATTATATTAATGTTGTTGCAACAGCAATGCAATTAGCTTATGGCGATAAACGTAAATATATCGCTGATAGTAAATTTGTTGATGTACCAATTCAAGGATTATTATCAAAGGCTTATGCTGAAGAACGTTGGGAAAAGTTTAATCCTAGTCAAGCATATTTAGGCCGATTCATTGGTGATGATGACTTTGGAAATCCATGGCCATATCAAACCAATATACAAAACACTGCTTTTTCTGAGACTGAATATGATGAACATTTTTCAACAACTACTTTCTCAGCTGCCGATAAAGATGGTAATATCGTATCTGTAACACAAACGATTAACCATTTCTTTGGTAATGGTATTGTTCCTGAAGGAACAGGTTTCTTCTTGAATAACCAATTAAGCAGTTTCACTTTAACATCTACAAGTGCTTCTTATGTGAAACCATATAAACAACCTGTTAGTCATATTATGCCAACAATCATCATGAAAGATGGCAATCCATATGCAACATTAGGCTCTCCAGGAAGTATGAGAATCCCAGCAGCCGTACTGCAAGTTATTTTAAATATGATAGATTTTGGGATGGACATTCAAACAGCCATTAATACACCGAGATTTTATAGTTATGCTTGTGCAAGTACTGACCTTTCTTCAACATCCAAAGACATTTATGTTGAGCGAGCCTTGTATAATCTAGTCAAAGATGGTTTATCAGCTATGAATTATAATGTTATTGTTCAAGGAAGTGGAGATATTGATTTATACTTTGGTGGAGTTCAAGGAATAAGATTCATATATGAAGAAGGAAAACTTCATGGAGGTGCTGATCCCCGTCGCGATGGCAAAGCATTGGGTTATTAAGAAGGTGAACTAAATGCTTTGGGAGATCGAATTATTATATTTTGTGGCAATGTTAGCAGTATTTATTGTATTGCTACTCGTTGCAAAGATTCCTGCTGGAATTTCTTTGATGATATCCGCAGTACTTGGTGCGGTATTATCAGCTATTTTTTCCAACACGGAGTTTACGTTAAGACATTTTATTGAAGGTGGATTTGCTTATTTAGATAATATTCTTGTGATTGTTGCCGCAATGATTTTTATGGCTGGTTTAACAGCTAGTGGAGCATTAAACTATTTTAGTATTATTCTTGTAAAAACATTTCATAAAAAACCAGTCATCCTATTAATCTTTTTCATGCTGATTATTATGTTTCCAGCGATGATAACAGGTTCTTCATTATCAGCAGTTGTTTGTACTGGAGCAATTGTTGCCCCAATTATGTTGAAAATGGGAATTCCAAAAGCAAAAGTAGGAGCTATTGTTGCCTTTGGTTCAATTCTTGGAATGATTGCTCCACCTATTAATATTCCTGTCATGTTAATTTGTGATGTTGTTGATATCCCCTATACAGGTTTTGTTTTGCCATTATTGGCATTAACAATGCCGTTAGCGGTATTTTGTGTTTTATTTCTAGGTTTAAAACATGTTAAAAAAATCGATTTAGAAGAGATAAAAGAAGTTCTTGATTTTAAAGTTTTGGAAACAACCAAATGGACAGTGGTATTACCACTAATTATTCTTGTTGTACTGATTATTTTACAAAATGTCCTACCACGTATCTTTGGTGGATTGGGAATGCCATTAATCTTTATTATTGCTACTATTTTCACATTCTTTGTTGGTAGTAAACCAAAACCATATCATGTATTTTATGATGGTGTTGTAAAATCTTTTTCAGCAATGTCGTTATTGATGGGTGTGGGAATGTTTGTTCAGATTCTAACATTAAATGGAGCGCGAGGATATTTTGTAGTCAACGCTCTAAGTTTACCTGATGCATGGCAATATGTTGGAATTGCGATTACACTACCTATTTTTGGTGGAATTAGTGCTTTTGCTTCCGCTTCTATTCTTGGTGGACCATTTGTTATGGCACTTCTTGCTTCCAATGAAATAGTAATTGCTTCTGCCCTTTCATTAACAGCAGCGTTAGGTGAATTTTTACCACCAACAGCAATGTCAGCGACCTTTGCTAGCAATATTGTTGGTGAAGAAAAGCCTCTAAAGATTACTAAGGCAGCATTGATTCCACTAGGAGTTTGTTTAGCCTATGCTATGATATTTATTATTTTCATAGCAAAGATATGGTAGGTGATTGTGATGTTTGCAACAATAATTACTATTTTATACATTGCCTTAGTGGCAGTAATTTGTGCCATGATCATTATTTTTGTTTATAAAACAGAGAAAATCACTGAAAAAATCACAGGAGCAATCATCTTAATATTGTTTATTCTAAGATTGTTGCTAATTAAGTAGGTGAACTATGAAATTAACTAAAAAAACGAATATCTTAATCTCATCGCTATTGCTCGTGATGACAGCGGTTCTAACCATCATTAGTGGGTTAGACTTTAAAAAATTTGCTGACTATGAAACTGAATTTGTTTTGCGTGAAAATATTATTACGCGAGTTGAAAAATTTAGTAAGTATTCACCTAAATTAGAAAAAACGGTTGGTGACAGTGATATTTATATTATTGAAGGAGAAGAACCTGGTCCGAGTGTCTTGATCATTGGTGGAACTCATCCCAATGAACCATCGAGTCAATTAACAGCAACATTGTTGCTAGAAAATATTATTGTTGCCAAAGGAACAGTTTATATTATTACAGAAGCGAATAAAAGTGCCTTCACTCATTCACAACCTCAAGAAGCCTCATCAATGTATTATCATATTGCGACAATGAATGGGCAAAGAACCTTTAAATTTGGTTCTAGAGCAACCAATAACACGGAACAATGGCCAAATCCTGATATTTATGTTCATCGTACATCAGGACAAAAGCTATCAAACATTGATACACGAAATTTGAACCGAGCTTATCCTGGTTGTGAAGATGGAACTTATACTGAAAAAGTAGCTTATGCGATAACACAATGTATTATTCAAAATAATATTGATGTTACGATTGATTTACATGAAGCCTCACCCGAGTACCTAACAATTAATGCTATTGTTGCTCATCAAAGAGCAACATCAGTAGCAGCAAAGGCGGCTTTCAAAATGGATATGGAAGGTGTATTGATATCAGTAGAGGTATCCCCTACAAACCTTCATGGCTTATCTCATCGAGAATTAGGTGATTTTACCGATACATTAGCATTTCTTTGTGAGACATCAAATGCATCACAAGGAAAAATCAGAGGTAAATTTACAGAAGATTTAATTATCACAGGTGAAGATAAGTTTTATCAAAAAGCAAGTGAATTGGGTGTCTTATATGCTGCTCCAGTTCATCTAAATGAACGTGTTGCTCGTCATGTATTATCGATTTTATCGATACTTAATGCTTATAATGACATTTATGGCAGCAATGAACGAGGAAAATTCATTGTTAATGATATTCCAACTTATGAAAATATTATTAATAACGGAATTGGGTATTATTTATTAGATTCATTATTATAGAGGAGGAAAATATGAAAAAATTATTTTTACTAATGTTTACATTAATATTAACGTTTGGCCTTGTTGGCTGTAAACCAGAAGAGGAAGATCCCGAAGAAGAAGATCCTAATGTTGAATTGGATTTGGATTTGAGT
>JAQUVC010000046.1 GCA_028693535.1 Bacilli bacterium | reverse complement strand
TGTCTTGATAAACATAAGCATACTTCAACAAGACACTACTAATTTCTCCTTTTAAGTCGTTATAACTTGTATAGATATGATAAAGAAGAGACTCATTGATTTGAGATGTGTTGAATCTAATATTCTGCCAATTGGTAATTTTCCCACCATAGTTAGCAAGTGTAGTTACTTTACTAGCTGCTAGGGTTCCTTTTCCATAGCCATAATCAGCATAGATGGCAATATCATAAGTGGTGTTAGCCTTTAGGCTACCAAAACTTCCCGATTGATTTCCAAGTTCTAAAAGAATTTCGTGATATTCTGTAGCATTTGTAGCTACAATAGCAAGGCTGCCACTTATAATTTGATAATCATCATCAATTACTTCGACTTCATAGTAGATATCATTCCCAAAAGCTTCTACTTGGATAATCTTTGCTTTGGGTATTCTTGTGGCTATTGTTACGGCAATTACAACCACAACAACAGTAATAGCAAAGGAAGACATTAGCTTTTGTACTAATTGCTTCTTTTCTTTATCCCAAAATTTCTTTTTTCTTTCACGATATGAGTTCATATTCCTCACCTCTATTTTATCATAGCACCTCTTAAATCATCTGTTAATTTTTTTGTTTAGCAAATATTTCCGTTCATATGGTTAATAGTGATAAATAAACTAAAAAACAGGGCTTAATATTCTATCCAAAAAGATAGTGATTTTTTCATCTTATGCTCATACAATCAATTAGCATAATAGTTGATTTTTCATATTGCAAATTTGAAGAAAAAGGAGTAGAATATTTGCTTGGTGGTAATGGATATATGAGCAAAGAATTCACAAGAAAAGTCATCACAATCGGTTTACCAATTCTATTTAGCCATCTGCTAATTACATCTTTTGGTATTGCTGACACAATCATGGTCAAGTATATTCCTCGAGGAATTTCGGGAGTCGGGTTGGCAAGTCAAATTAGTAATATTAGCGGAACAGTAATGTTTGCTTTCTCTGTTGGTGTGGGAATGTTCATTGCTCAGTTTTTTGGTGATAAGAAAGAAAAGAGTATTAAAAAAACATTTGCCTTACTATTAATCTTAGCATTTATTTTAGGTGCTTTTTTTACTGCATTGGGTCTATTTTTTCCCAAACAAGTATTGCAATTATTTACAGATGATCCTATTGTCCTTGATATTGGGATTCGATATATTAAAATAGTCGCTTTATCCTATATTCCTAATTTGTTATCGGCTGCTTTTTCTACGGCCTATAGAAACATTCAAGATACGAAAATGAATTTTATCATTCAAACAGTGTCAGCATTGGTAAATGTTCTTTTTAATTGGCTATTGATATTCGGGGTTTGGATTTTTCCGGAAATGGGAATTGAGGGAGCTGCGCTGGCAACTGTTATTTCTTGTGTCTTCAATCTTGGATTCAATATCGTATATGGAGTTTATTCAAAACAAATTTTCATGGCAAAAGCAGGTGATTTTATTGCTTGCCTAAGCAAAAAGTTTATCAAACAAGTGATGAGAAAATCAATTCCTTTGTTAATCAATGAAAGTTTATTTAGTATTGGTTCCATGCTGTATATTATCATTTTTAATAAGTTAGGTACTGATTCTTATGAAGGGTATCGGATTACAGAAACAATTATTGGTGTGTTGTTTGCTGTTTCATATGGTTTAAGTGCTGCTGTTTCTTCGATGACAGGAGCTTGTCTTGGAGCTGATAATTATGAAAAGGCAAAAGAATATGGCAATAGTTTTGTTAAGTTGGGTGCATATTGCTCTGTGATTATGGGAATCATTGTTGTTGTTGCTGCAAAACCAATGGTCAATTTATTTAATAGTAATGAAGTGCCAGAAGCAAGTATAAAAATTGCTGTTACTCTGATGTATGTCTTTGCTGTTAGAATCACATTAAAGATGTTTATCAATGTCTTGTTTGCTATTTTTAGAGCAGGTGGGCGAAGTCGCTTTGTTATGTTTATGGATTGTGGAATTATGTGGTTAGTGGGTCTACCAATTGCATTTATTGGTTACCGATTTTTAGGGATTACAAATATTGCCATTTTATTTCTTGTTATGCAAGTAGAATCTGTGATTAGAATCGTGGTTGGATTAAAGGAATATTATACATATAGTTGGGAAGCTAATATTATTCGTCAATTAGATGAATAAAAAAGTACTCTTGCGAGCACTTTTTTATGACAATTTCTTAGTGAATTTATGATAAAGAGGAAGAATCCAAACGATAAGAAGAATGATAGCAAACATAGCATATAAAAGATTACCACTTTGGAAGTACTTTGCAATCCAAAGAGAAGGGAAAATACCAAATACATATTGAATATTATCAGAGATAAAGTAAGGTATGAAGATTCCCATCGCTAGTAAACCTGAAAGCTTTGCAATTGCCATTCCTTCAGTTTTGTTTTTGGAGAAGGAAAACATGATTAAAGCTAAAGATATGCTCATGATACTCGTTAAGAAGCTTACAATCACTATTTCTAGTAGATTCCATTTGCTGATTGTGAAGACAAATAACATGAATATGGTAACCACAAAAGCAAAAATAGTTGGGATTACTAAGCAAGAGATTAGATACCCACTTTTTTTAATCGGTGTAATCGAAATATGATTGATAATGTTACTATCATATTCATCAAGCATAGTCATGGAAGCAACAAAACTAAACATATAAGGCGTCAGTACAGCTAGCAAAAGATCAAAAAGAGGATAGTAACTTGTTAATATGTTTTCTTCATTAAATTCTTTCGATAATAAAACATTGACTTCAGGAATAACAAATTTAAATAGTATTCCTATTAGTAAAGGTGCAAGGAGGATAACAAAAAGAATTCCTTCTCTGAATGTTTGTATCAATAGCATTCTAAACGATTTCATGATTTTTTTCACGATTGAGTTTTCCTCCATGATTAAAATTCTTTTTTATTGTTTGTAATGTCATAATCGCTATGAATAAACTCCAACTAGCAGCAGAAATAAAAGCAAGCCACAAATGATTTGTTTTCGCAAGTAAATGAATGATAGCAATTCCTGGATGAAGCAATAACCATAGATAATCATAATCAAAAAGGTAAATGATTCCAGGGAAAATAATTACAATCATAAAGGGAATCATAAAAAGTATGAATTGATTGAGTGACTTAGCTTTAAAAGCTAGTATCATACCAAGACAAGAAAAAATGCTTGCTCCCAAAAGGATACCCAAAGAGAAAGTAAAGAAATGATTGATTGATTTACTATATAAACCTAATATTACACTTACCAAATAGGATAGTATTCCCAAAGAAAATGTTTTTGATAGCAAGTATTTTGTTGGTGTTATAGGGGAAATGACCAGAGAGTCAAATGTTTTTTCTGCCAATTCTAATTGAATGATGGCTCCCATAAATATCAAACCTATTGTTGTTGGGTCTGTATAGATTAGCAACCAAGCTACTGTTTCAACCAAAGAAGAGGGTAACAAAGAGAGAATTACAATATAAAATATGGTAAATATTAAATATAAGAAGTAGAAACCATACTTTATTTGAAATTTAATGTCTCCTAGTAATAAGTTTTTTAGTTTCATTCTAAAGTCCTACCTGTTATTTCAATAAAGATATCATTCAATGTCGGTTCCCCACTATGAATAGAGATGAGTTTATTATTATTGATAGCATCTACTAATGTGATGTCTTGTGATAGATCTTTTATCGATGTTGAAGCGGTTATTTTTTTGTCATCTTCAAGATAAATATAATCTACTTTTGTCGCTCCTTTTTGCATAATGAAACTTTGAGGAGATGCAAGGGCACGGATTGCTCCATCAACAATAAAAGCAACATTATCGCATAACTCACTTGCATCATACATATTATGGGTGGTAAGAATAATGGTTTTTCCCTTGGCTTTTTCAGCAAGAATGATGTTTTTCACAATTCGAGCATTGGTTGGATCGAGTCCACTAGTTGGTTCATCTAAGAAAATGATCTGTGGATCATTAACCAAGGCCTTGATAAAATTCAAGCGTGATTTCATTCCTTTTGAATATTCACCAACTTTTTTATTAGCATCGTTTTGTAGACCTACGCTTTTGATTAATTCATGAATATCTCGTGAGAATGAATATAGTGAAGCGAAGAACGTCATGTTTTCTTCAGCAGTTAATTTTTCATAAAGGCTTGGAAATTCAAAATCAACACCAATTTTGTCATAAAAATCTGATTTTGCGTATTTTACTTCTGTGTTATTCACAATTACATGGCCTTGATAATTGCTTAACACTCCAGTTAAGATTTTTTGTAAGGTGCTTTTACCTGCCCCTGAAGGTCCTAGGAAACCAAAAATTTCTCCGTTTTTAACCTCAAAATTAATATCATGCATATATGGGCGTTTTGTATAACTAAAAGAAAGATTATTTACTTTTATCATTGTTCGTCTCCTTGGAACATTTTTGTTACGATTCCTGAAATGGTTAATTTTAAGGCACCATCAAATATATCTTTACCAATTTCATCCTTATGAAGGATAGATGCAAGGGCAATTCTTAAAGCCCCGCTATATTCTTTGTGTTTATTCTTGTCAATATGAGGAATCATCTTTATTAATTCTTCCATCATTAAATCATCTCGTTCGATATGTTTCTCCATTTCTTGGAAAGACAATTTTCTTAAAACCAATTCAAGGTCACCACTTGCAACAAATTTTAATAAGAAAGATTGATCTAGTTCTTGATAGATAGTAAAAATGAGATTTGTTAGGGCGGATATTGAAACATTATTTCTGATGGGTTCCATCTTCTTCAAAAAGGAATCTTGAATTTCATCGTGTTTTTTACGAAACAATTCATAAAACAATAGTTCTTTTGATTGATAGAAAAGATAAAAAGTTCCTTTTGGAATATTGACCCTAGATACTAGTAGGTCGACAGTTGTTTTTTTAGCCCCGTAAATCTTTAAGCCTTGTTCAGCTTCTACTAGTAATCGGGTTCGAATGATTGATTTTTCTTTTTCGCTTAATGCTTTTGGCATGCTTTCACCTCATATGACTAAAATAGTATATATAGTCATAAGTATAATGTATCCCTATGATTATGTCAATATGTAGAGAATAAAAAATATAATATTTGTTAGTTGATTCTGGTTTAGCCATCTTTTGTATTGTAAAATAATAGAAAATATGATATTATTAAAAGGATAAGATATACAAAAAAAGGAAGTGGAGTATGAAAAATTATGTTTTAGCAATCGACCAAGGAACTACTAGTTCTCGAGCAATCATTTTCAATAAAGCAAGTCAAATTGTAAGTGTTGCGCAAATGGAATTTAGTCAAATATGTCCAAAGAGTGGTTGGGTTGAACATAATCCAGATGAAATCTGGGAAACAGTATACGAGGTAGTCAAAGAAGCGCTTTTTAAAAGTGGCTTACAAATAAAAGATATTTCCGCAATTGGGATTACAAATCAACGAGAGACGACTGTTTTATGGGATAAGAAAACAGGAAAGCCAGTTTATAATGCAATCGTATGGCAAAGTCGACAATCACAAAAAATTTGTGAGCAGTTAATCGCTGATGGTTATACGGATATGATAAAAGCAAAAACAGGGTTAGTGGTTAATCCTTATTTTTCCGCAAGTAAAGTCAAATGGATTTTCAACAATGTTCCTGGAGTGTATGAAAGAGCATTAAAAGGAGAAATACTATTTGGAACCATTGATACATTTTTAGTTTGGAAATTAACCAATGGCGCTCTACATATTACTGATCCATCGAATGCTTCAAGAACGATGATGTATAATATAAAAACATTAGAATGGGATCAAGAAATCTTAGATTTATTGAAAATACCAGCCAATATTCTTCCAGAAGTAAGAAGTAATAGTGAAATATATGGAATTGCTAGTAAATTATGGGAAATTGATGAAAATGCTGATGTGCCAATTGCTGGAATTATTGGGGATCAGCAAGCATCTTTGTTTGGCCATTGTTGCTTTAATATTGGTTGCTTAAAAAACACCTATGGAACTGGTTGTTTTATGTTAATGAATACTAAGAATAAGCCTGTCTTTTCTAATAAAGGATTGTTAACGACGATTGCTTGGAAAATTGGTAATGAAGTTGAGTATGCCTTAGAAGGCTCAGTATTTGTTGGGGGTTCTGTTATCCAATGGTTGCGCGATAATATGCGTTTATTTGAAAAGTCAAAAGATTGTGAATCCTATACAGAAAGAGTGTCAGGGAGCGATGGTGTTTATTTTGTTCCCGCTTTTGTCGGTTTGGGGACTCCTTATTGGGATGATGATGTTCGGGGTTCTATTTTTGGTTTAACTCGTGCAACGAAGAAAGAACATTTCATCACAGCAGCAGTAGAAGCAATCGCATATCAATCAAAAGATTTAATGGAAGTCATGAAAGAAGAAACAGGACTCAAAATTGAAAGTTTAGCTGTTGACGGTGGTGCTAGCGTCAATGATTATTTGATGCAATTTCAATCCAATATCCTCGATTTAAAAATTGTTAGACCGGATTGTCTAGAAACAACAGCATTGGGGGTTGCCTATTTAGCTGGTTTAGCGGTTAAAGTATGGGTTAATAAAGAAGAAGTAGTGAAATATCACACAGTAGATAAAATATTTTTGAGCAAAATAAATTCTGAGGAAAGAGAAAGATTATACAAAGGTTGGAAGACAGCGGTAAAAGCAACGCGAGAATTCAAAGTATAAAGAAGGCGAAACAATGTTTGATGTAATAATAATTGGTGCAGGAGTGAATGGAGCTTTTGTCGCCTATCGATTGGCGAAATATCAATTGAATGTTTTGGTAATTGAAAAAGAAAGTGATGTTGCCAATGAAACAAGTGGGGCGAATAGCGCCATCATTCATTCTGGTTATGATCCCAATCCTAATACGCTAAAAGCAAAGTTAAATGTAATTGGCAATCGGTTGTATGATGACATTTGCCATGATTTGGATGTTGAATTTAAACGGATTGGTTCCATTACCATTGCGTGTAATGAAGAAGAGATTGCCGTGCTAGACAATCTAACGAAAAATGCTATTCAAAACAAGGTTCCGTTTACCATTTTAGATGAACATCAGTTACGAAAAATCGAACCTTTTGTAACAACAAAAGCCAAGAAGGCATTATTTGCTCCCACATCGGGAATTATTAATCCTTTTGAATTGTGTGTTGGTTTGATGGAAAATGCGATGGATAATGGAGTCAAACTTCATCTTGAAGAAGAAGTGAAACATATTGTGAACCTTGAGAAAGGGTATCAAGTGATTACCAATAAAGAAACATATCAAGCAAAAATTGTAGTCAATGCAGCCGGTGTGTTTGCTGATGAAATCAATAATATGGTCAATCCTCACCAAGAAAAAATAATCCCTAGAAAAGGAGAATACATGGTGTTTGATCATTTTACAGAACCATATGTAACTCACACATTATTTAGTGTTCCAACTAGTAGAGGAAAGGGAGTTTTAGTAACTCCGTCTACCCATGGAAACTACTTGATTGGACCATCAAGTATCTTTGTTGGAGAAAAAGATGATGAATCTACGAGCAAAGAAACATTAAATGAAGTCATTGAACAGGCATATCGTTTGGTTGATAAGATTCCCATGAATCATTTAATCAGACAATTTGCTGGTCTACGAGCATATCATGAAAGCAATGACTTCGTAATCAATCAACCAATCCCTGGATTTATTAACTTACTGGGAATGCAATCACCGGGACTAGCTAGTGCTCCTGCTACTTCATTGGAAGTGGAAGCGATGGTGAAAGAACAGCTCGACTTGGTTGACAAAGAAAATTACCAAAAAACAAGACGACCACTATATCGTTTAAACAAAAAAACACTGGCAGAACGCAGCAAATTAATCAAACAAAACCCACAATTTGCTAATATGATTTGTCGTTGTGAACAAATCTCTGAAGGAGAAATCGTAGATGCGATTCATCGCAATTGTGGTGCAAGAACCGTCAAAGGAGTAAAAAAACGTGTTCGCCCTGGTTTTGGTAAATGCCAAGGTGGTTTTTGTGAACCTTTGGTAATGAAAATATTGGCCAGAGAATTAAACATTGATATGAATGATGTTAGGTTTAATAATAAAGGGTCTTATATATTGAAAAATAAGACTAAGGGTGAACATGATGATACACTATGATTTAGTTGTAATAGGCGGTGGGTCAGCTGGTTTAGCAGCTGCGATAAGCGCTTATGATCAAGGGATTCGCAAGATTATCATTTTAGAAAAAGATCCTTATCTTGGCGGAATTTTACTTCAATGTATTCATAATGGCTTTGGACTACACCAATTTAAAACAGAGATGTCAGGTCCTGAATACGCAGAAAAATATATTGAGGAGCTAAAAACTAGAGCAATCGAATATAGAACAACAGCAATGGTGTTGAAAATTACCCCAGAGCTTGAAGTTCACTATTCAAATGCTAACGATGGCTATCAAATCATAAAAGCAAAAGCGATTATTTGTGCAACGGGCTGTAGTGAAAGAACCAGAGGGGCTATAAGTATTCCAGGTGATCGTGTTGCTGGAGTCATGACTGCTGGTCAAGCCCAAAGATATTTAAATATTGAAGGGTATATGGTTGGTAAAAAAGTCTTTATCTTGGGTAGTGGCGATATTGGCTTAATTATGGCTCGGCGAATGGTATTAGAAGGTGCTGAAGTATTGGGCGTTGCAGAAATAATGCCATATTCAAATGGCTTAAATCGTAATATTGTCCAATGTTTACAAGATTATCATATTCCTTTATATTTACATCATACCGTGAAAAAGATTATTGGTAAGGAACGGGTAGAAAAAATTATTCTTGGTGAAGTGGATGACAATTTCCAGTTTATTCCAGGTCACGATAAGGAATTTGTGATTGATACCTTGTTGTTATCGGTGGGATTAATCCCTTCTAACCCATTATTAGAAAATATAGGAATTGCCATTCACCCAAAAACCAAGGGACCTATTGTTGATGAAAGCCTACAAACAAGCATTCCTGGAATCTTTGCTTGTGGGAATGGCTTACATGTTCATGATTTGGTAGATTTTGTCAGTGGCGAAGGTGAACGAGCAGGAATTTTTGCTAGTCGCTATATCAAAGGCGAATTGCAAGCAAAACAAGAAAACTTAATCTTGGAAGCAAAAAATGGTATTTCTTACATCATGCCAAGTAAAATAAACTTAAATCATGTTGATCAAGTATTGTTAAGTTTTCGAGTAGCAAAACCTTATTTAAATGTTTACTTAAAAGTGTCATTGAATGGAAAAGAAATTAAGAAAATAAAGAAATTATATTTACTTCCTGCAGAAATGGAAAGTTTAGTGTTAAATAAAGACATTTTACAAGCAGGCACATTAACATTGGAGGTTCTAGATGCGTAAATTTATCTGTATTGTTTGCCCAAAGGGCTGTCATTTAGAAGTTGATGATCAGTTAAAAGTCACAGGAAATAGCTGTAAGCGGGGAGAAACGTATGGAATTAGTGAAGCAACGAATCCCGTAAGAATGGTTACTTCTACTGTTAAAATTAAGAGTGAATTAATCACAAGATTACCAGTTCGTACCGATCAACCAATCCCGAAAAGTCGAATTTTTGATGTCATGGCAGAAATTAATAAACTTGAAGTAACAGCACCAGTTGCCATTAAAGATGTGTTAATTGCGAATGTACTAGGATTAGGATCCAACATCATTGCAACGAGAACGGTTGAAAAATAAGCACCAAAAGAAAAGCCTCTAATTT
>JAQUVC010000045.1 GCA_028693535.1 Bacilli bacterium | reverse complement strand
GGTGGATAAATTAATTTTATTCACTTTTTTATATTGCTTTTCATAAATAAATAAATGACAATTTTCTTTGTAATGGAACAAAAATATATGCTTTTTAGGTTTAAAAACACACTAGAATATGGTATAATATAACAAAGGTAGGTTTACTTTATGGATGTAAAAGAAAGAATAGCAAAACTGGTTAAAGACCTTAATAAATATAGTGAAGAATATTATATTAACGATAACCCTTCCATTTCTGATGTTGAGTATGATAGTCTATTGCGTGAACTAGAAATGTTAGAAACAAAATACCCAGAATTTGTTCTTCCTAACTCGCCAACAAAAAGAGTTGGTGATAATATTAAAGAAACCAAGCTAGCAAAAGTTATTTACGAGAAACCAATGTTATCCCTTGCTAACGCTTTTAATGAGCAAGAAGTTCGTGAATTTGATAATCGAATTGTGAAAGAGGGATTTACTCCAAGCTACATTTGTGAATTAAAGATTGATGGTATTGCTAGCAATGCCCAATATAAAAAGGGTCTATTTATGAAAGGCGCAACAAGAGGAAATGGGTATATTGGTGAAGATATAACAGCCAATATGAAGACAATTAAAAGTCTGCCACAAACACTGAAACAAAATCTTGATATTGAAGTTCGTGGTGAAGTTTACATGAGCAAAGATGTGTTCAATAGATTAAATTATGAACGTCAAGTTGCTGGTGAAGAACCTTTTAAAAATCCACGCAATGCTGCTGGAGGCTCGCTGCGACAATTAGACAGTAGTATTACTGTTCAAAGACAATTGGATATATTCAATTATACAGTTGTTGATGGATATAAATATGGAATGAAAAGCCAAAGTGAAGCATTATTATTTCTTCAAGAATTAGGGTTTTCTATCAATCCAAATTATCAATATTGTCATAATATTGATGAAGTAATTGCCTATTTGAATCAATGGAAAGAAGAAAGAAAAAAATTAAATTATGAAACAGATGGCGTGGTAATAAAAGTCAATGATTTTGCCATGCAAGAAGAAATAGGATACACAGTTAAAAGTCCAAAATGGGCAATTGCATATAAATTTCCTGCTGAGGAAGTAGAAACTAAATTACTGGATATTATCTTTACAATTGGAAGAACAGGTAATATCACACCCAATGCTGTTTTAGAACCAGTAATGATAGCTGGTAGTCTAGTGCAGCGCGCAACATTGAATAACGAAGATTTTGTGATTGAGCGTGATATTCGCATTGGTGATTATGTTGTTGTTCGTAAAGCGGGAGAAATCATTCCTGAGGTTGTAAAAGTAAATTGTAATCGACGAATGCCAAATTTATTACCATTTAAAATGATTGATAAATGTCCAATCTGTCATCAAGAGTTAGTTCGCGAAGAAGATGAAGCAGTACATTATTGTCGCAATGAAAAATGTGAGGGTAGGATTATTGCTTCGCTCATATATTTTGCATCTAGAACAACGATGAATATTGAAGGCTTAGGTGAGAAACTGATAGAAGACCTATACAATCGTGGATACATTAAGAAAATTACTGATATATATCGTCTTGAAGAACATTATGATGATTTGATAAAAATAGAAGGTTTGGGAGAAAAAAGCGTTACGGCATTATTAACGGCAATTGCTGATTCAAAAAACAATTCTTTAGATAAAGTCATTACTGCTTTAGGAATCAGATTTGTTGGAGGAAAGGTTGCAAAAGTATTGGCAACAAATTTCGCTTCGCTTACGGAATTAATGACAGCCGATTATCATCAATTGGTAACAATTAAAGATATCGGTCCAGCGATTGCCAATAGCATTGTCCAGTATTTTTCATCAAATAGTGATTTGATTCATGAATTACAAAGCTTAGGGATAAACCCTACTGTAAGTAAAAAGCAAATAGAGAATTTGATTTTTGCGGGAATGTCAATTGTCTTAACGGGTAAACTTGAAAGTTTAACACGTGATGAGGCAAGTAAAATAATTGAAGATTTGGGAGGAATTCCTACTTCAAGTGTAAGCAAAAAGACAGCTTTTGTGATAGCAGGTAGTGATGCTGGTAGTAAAAAAGAGAAAGCTGTCAGTTTAGGAATTAAAATTATTAGTGAAGAGGAATTCTTAGAAACAATAAAAAGGTGATTGTATGCAAAAATATATCGTTGTTAAAGGTGCACGTGAAAACAATTTAAAAAATATCGATGTTAAAATTCCCAAAGAAAAACTAATCGTTATGACAGGCTTATCAGGAAGTGGTAAGACTTCATTGGCTTTCGATACGATCTATGCCGAAGGTCAAAGACGCTATGTTGAGAGCTTGTCAGCTTATGCACGACAATTTTTAGGTAATGTGAATAAACCAGATGTTGATTCGATAGAGGGATTATCGCCAGCGATAGCAATAGACCAAAAGACAACGAATAAAAATCCTCGCTCAACGGTAGGAACGGTGACAGAAATTTATGATTATTTACGACTTTTATATGCTCGAATAGGAAAAGCATATTGTCCTGAACATCATGTCTTAATATCTTCGCAAACGGTTGAACAGATGATTAATAAAATATTTGAAGCGGAAGAAGATTCACGAATTATTATTTATTCGCCAATTGTTTTTGGGAAAAAAGGGACTCATGAGAAAACAATTGATTTGATTCAGAAAGAAGGATTTTCTCGAATTCGAGTTAATGGAGAGATTATTGACTTATCAGAAGATATTGATTTGGAAAAAACCAAACGACATAATATAGAAATTGTAATTGATAGAATAAAATTAAGAAGCGATATTCGCTCCCGATTGTATTCCTCGCTAGAAACTGCATTGAAATTTGGTGAAGGCAAAGTCATCGTTTCCATTAATGATGTTGAACATATTTTTAGTGAACATTTGGCTTGTCCATATTGTGACTTTTCTATTCCCAAATTAGAGCCTAGGTTATTTTCTTTTAATTCTCCATTTGGGGCTTGTAATGAATGTAAAGGGCTAGGAGTATTACAAAAAATTGATGAGAATTTATTGATTACTAACCCAGATGTTTCGATTCGTGAAGGAGCAATTAGATATTTACGTAACATCGTTGATACAGAAAATATTGAGTGGCAAGTTTTTGAAAAGATGACGAGTCATTATCATATTGATTTAGATAAACCCTATCAAGATTTAACAGATGAAGAAAAAGAAATTATACTGTTTGGTTCAAAGGAACCGATTTCTTATGAAATAACCACAAGTGGCCAAAATACACTTAGAAAATCGCAACATATTGAAGGAATTGCTAACCTTATTGAAAGAAGATATTTGCAAACGAGTTCAAACATGGCAAGAGAATACTATAATTCTTATTTAGCTGATTACGAATGTCCAGAGTGCCATGGAATGCGTTTATCAAAGGAAGCATTGAGTGTTCTTGTTGGTGATAAAAATATATACCAGTTTACTGAATTCACGGTAATTGAGGCATTGGAGTATTTAAACGATTTACAATTAAGTGAAACGGACACACAAATATCAAATTTAGTGTTAAAAGAAATTAAGCAGCGATTGCAATTTTTAATAAATGTCGGTTTGGACTATCTAACATTATCCCGTGCTAGTGCCACTTTATCTGGTGGCGAGAACCAAAGAATTCGTTTAGCGACTCAAATAGGTTCCCATTTAACAGGTATTTTGTATGTTTTAGATGAACCTTCTATTGGATTACACCAAAGAGACAATGCGAAACTAGTTGGTGCATTGAAAGAAATGCGCGATTTAGGAAATACTTTAATTGTTGTTGAGCATGATGAAGAAATTATGATGCAATCGGATTACTTGATTGATGTTGGCCCACTTGCTGGGGAATTAGGGGGAGAAATAGTTGCCGCTGGAACACCACAAGAAGTTATGAACAATGAAAAAAGTATTACTGGTCAATACTTATCGAAGAAAAAATTCATTCCTATTCCTGAAAAAAGACGTGAAGGCAATGGTAGATTTGTAAGAATCATCAATGCCCAGGAAAATAATTTAAAAAATATTGATGTTGTTATTCCAGAGGGAATGCTAACTGTTGTGACTGGTGTGAGTGGCAGTGGAAAATCGACTTTAGTAAATGAAATCTTATTGAAATTTTTGAGTCAAAAATTGTATCGTTCGAAACAAACACCAGGAAAATGTGATGATGTAATAGGATGGCGAGATTTTGAAAAAATCGTCGATATCAATCAATCACCAATAGGAAGAACACCACGCAGTAATCCAGCAACATATACAGGCGTTTTTGACCAAATTAGAGATTTGTTTGCTGAAACTATGGAAGCAAAAGTTCGTGGTTACAATAAGGGAAGATTTTCTTTTAATGTAAAAGGTGGTAGATGTGAAAAATGTTGGGGTGATGGTGTTGTAAAAATCGAAATGCATTTTTTACCAGATGTTTATATTCCTTGTGAAGAATGTCATGGAACAAGATACAATCGTGAAACATTAGAAGTAAAATATAAAGGTAAATCAATAGCTGATGTATTGGCAATGACAGTAGAAGAAGCGGTTAACTTTTTTGCGAAGATTCCTAATATATATAATAAATTAGCAACTTTGAAAAATGTCGGATTGGGTTATGTGAAATTAGGTCAAAGTGCTACCACATTATCAGGTGGTGAAGCTCAAAGAGTTAAATTAGCTAGTGAACTACATAAAAAGATTACAGATAAAACGATTTATTTACTAGATGAGCCAACAACAGGACTTCATTCAGATGATGTAAAACGATTATTGGAAGTGATTAATTTTATTGTTGATGAGGGAGCTACGGTTGTGATTATCGAACATAATCTAGATGTTATTAAGAATGCTGATTATATCATTGATTTGGGTCCAGAAGGTGGATATCGCGGAGGTGAGATTGTTTTTGCTGGTTCTCCAGAAGAAATTTTGAAATGCGATAAGTCATATACGGGACAATATTTAAAAAAAGTAATGATAGAAAAATAAAGTTACTTTTATGTTAATAAAGAAGTAAATACACTTCTTTTGGAGTTGATTATGGAAAAGAAAAAAAGAAAAGAAAAAAGGGAAAAAATAGAAAAAGACTTTGAAAAATCAATGCGTGAATTAGAAAAGCAGATCGAAGATTTAAAAGAGTCTGGTTTAATTGATCCCGATAAAATTAAAGTTGTTAAAGTGCATTTACCAAACATTGATCCAAAAAAAAGAACAGTTTTATTTTTTGTTGAAATCGTTATTTCGTTTTTACTATTTTTTGGATTGAGTGGTTACATAAAGTGGATTGATTATTCAGAATTATCATATTTTCTTCTTGCTGGAGGAATATATGTTTTTGGTGAAGCAGTATTAAAAAAATCAATAGATCTATTACTGCCAAGATTTGCTGTTTATTCATTGGGAGCATTTGGTATTATTGCAGGAATTATAGCATTTACCTTAACAATTCTTTTTGCACCAGAAATAACAATAATTAGTACATTTGCAGTAATTATGTTCTATATTGCTTTTCTTGTGTTTAGAAGTTTAATCAAAGGATTGCTTGTTAACCGAATGTTTGTAAGAAAAAAGGTTTAAAGTCATGTTACTAATATTTGATTTAGATGGAACAATTCTTGATACATACCCATTGATTAGAGAAACATTCATTCAGCTATTCAAGCAATTTTTACCTGAATATAAGTATAGTGAAGCAGATTTACAAAGCTTTTTTGGACCTGGATTAATTGATACATTTACCAAAATAGGTTGTAGTGAAGAACAAAGTAAACATTTGTTCCGGGAATATCGAAAGCTAAGTGTAGAATTACAGCCAAAGTATTTGCGGATGTTTCCTGATACAATTGAGGTGCTAGAATCCTTGAGAAAAAGTGGCTATAAAATGGCGATATTCTCCAATAAAATTAATGAAGCAATCACTTCCAATTTAAGACAAATGGGAATGCTGTCATTTTTTGATTTCATTGTTGGAATTGATCAAGTAGAAAAACCAAAACCTAATCGCAGAGGAATTGATTTGATTAAGAAAACGATGGGCGTTGATGAATGTGTTTATATTGGTGACACCCAAACAGATATGCAAACAGCTGTAAATGCTGGAATTGACGGAATAGGTGTAGGATGGGCATTAACTTCTCCAGAAGATTTGCTTATTGCTGGAGCTAAATATGTTGTATTAAATATGAAAGAGATGTTGAAGATTGTGAGGGAAAATTATGTTTGATGTATTAATCATAGGCGCAGGACCAGCAGGAATGACTGCTGCCATATATGCTGCAAGAGGAAATTTAAAAGTTGGTATTATTGAACAGGGAGCTCCAGGAGGAGCGATGGTTAACACTTCAATCATTGAAAATTATCCTGGATTTAAAAAAATCGATGGAGCTTCACTATCAATGGAAATGTTTGAACAAATTAATGATTTGGGAGTTGAATATTTTGGCTACTCAGTGATTGATATTGAAAAAGTCAATGATATATTTGCAGTTGCAGTGGAGGGCTCAGAAGAAAAACTATTGGCAAAAGCCTTGATTGTAGCAACAGGAACAAAAAATAAAATCCTAGATATTCCTGGTGAAGAAACATATCGTGGAAAAGGGATATCTTGGTGTGCTATTTGTGATGGGTCTTTTTATAAGAATAAAAACGTTGCTGTGGTTGGTGGTGGTAATTCCGCATTGGAAGAAGCACTATATTTGGCTGACATAGCTAGTAAAGTTTATATTATTCATCGTCGTGATGAATTTAGAGGAGCAGAAATTTTAGTTTCTAAACTGAAAACGCGTACGAATGTTGAATTTGTACTGAATGCTATTCCTTTAGAATTTTGTGGAACGGAGCATTTAGAAAAAATCAAACTTCAAAATAAACTAACAGCAGAAGTTTTTTATGTTGCTGTGGAAGGCTGTTTTGAGTATGTTGGTCAACAACCAGCCAATCAAGCAATTACTAAACTTGGGATAATTGATGAGCGGGGATATGTTATTGTTGATAAAAACTTTGCAACATCAACAAAAGGGCTGTTTGCTTGTGGGGATATTGTTGCTAAGGAAATCAGACAAATCGCTACTGCTGTAAATGATGGGGCAATTGCAGCCTTAAATGTAATTAAGTACTGCAAGGAATAATTATGTCATTTGCATCAGAAGTGAAAAAAGAAATAAGCAACATTCAAGGCGATGATTGTTGCTTAAAAGCTGAACTATATTCAATCATTAAATACCGCTCAACAATAAAAATCTCTACTGGTAATTTTAAAATTGAAATTATCACTACAATGAATGCCATAGCACGAAGAATTGTATATTTATTTAAAAAGTTGTATTCTATTAAACTTGATATTATTCTTTTAGAAAAGAAAAAGCTTGATTATAAAAGCTTATATGTGTTGACAACAACAGAAAAAGGGCTCGATATTTTGAATGATTTGGATTTGCTAGATGAAAGTTATCGTCTGAAAGAAACTACTTCCAAACGCTTAATAGCCAAACCTTGTTGCCAATTAAGTGTCTTAAGAGGTGCTTTTATGATGAGAGGGTCCATCAATGATCCAAGTAAAAGTAATTATCATTTAGAAATTGTTGCAATGAATCAAAATGATGCTGATTTTCTTATCGGAGTAATGCTTCAAGTAGGAATCATTGCTAAGAGTATTGTTCGTAGTAAGGGGATTGTGGTGTATTTAAAAAAAGCAGAACAAATTGCTGATTTTTTACGTTTTGTTGGTGCGACAAATAGTTTATTTCGCTTTGAAGATGAACGTATCAGAAGAGATTATAGTAATTATGCCAATAGAACCATTAACTGCGATATTGCTAATGAAGAAAAGGCAATTACAACTGCTGCTAAACAGTTGAAGGATATTGCATACTTGGAAAAAAACTTTGGTTTATTAAATTTATCTGATCGTTTAACTGATGCTATATTGCTAAGAAATGCAAATCCTGATGATTCCTTATCGCAATTAAGTGAAAAGTCAGAAAGTTTGATTGGTAGATATTTTTCTAAATCAGGGTTAAGCCATTGCTTTAAGGATATAGAGCGGATGTGCCAACAAATAAAAAAAGATAAGGATGAATCCTTATCTTAACTGCGAAAAATCAAATAAATCTTTAATATCAACACCCAAAGTGGTTGCTAGTTTGTCAATGTTTTTTAATGTGATATTCTTTTCAGCTCTTTCAATATGACCAATATAAGTTCGGTGAAGGCCTGATTCATATCCAAGGGCTTCTTGTGAGTAGCCTTTTGCATTTCTTAATTGTTTGACTCGTAATCCAAAAAGGACATTTATGACGTTATCTTTCATTACTTTCACCTTCAGTGCATATATGATATAAAAAAAGAACATACCTTTCAACAGCCTAAAGATAGCAGGAGGAAAAAATGATTGAGAAAATAGGAGTAGACATATCAGAAAATTCTCGTTTTGTTGATATGATAAACGATGAAAAACATTATCGAAAAATTCTTTCCCAAACAGAAATGAATGTTTTCAAAGGCTTTTTACATGAAAAAAGAAAGTTAGAATATTTAGCGAGTCGGTTTTCTGCAAAAGAAGCACTATTTAAAGCATATAATAAAGAATTTAACTTTACCGAAGTAAGCATTTTAAATCATGAAGATGGAAGTCCATATATTGAAGCAGACTTTTTAGAAAATTATGTGGTTCATATTTCAATCTCACATGAAAAAGCATACAGTATTGCGTTTGTTATTCTTGAAAGATAAAATAATTTAAAAGTTTCTTGATAAAAGCAACTTTTTTTAGTATAATATATATAGTTAAAATATGAAGATTTATAGGTGATGAAAAATGAATAAGAAAGTTGTAGCAAAAAAATCTGTTAATTATAAAAATATCATTTTTTGGGGAGTCATTGGTTTAATTACCTTGGCCTTTATTGTTACTGTTATAGTTAGATTTATCGGCTCAAGAACAGTTAATAATTATGATTCGATAGATCATGTCATTGGCGAACAAATTTTTGATCAAAAAGAAGAAACATACATTGTTTATTTATATAGTACTGATTCAACATATGAAGAAGCAGTAAAAGCGATGGATGACGTTATTTTTAATTATGTAACATTTCAAAAAAGAAATTCGGATGATGCAGATGTATATAAATTATATGCTGCTGATTTAGCAAATCCAGAAAATGCAAAAGTAGTTGTTTTTGAATCAGAAACGAATATGCTAGTGACAGATACATTCTCTAGTTTAAAAGTTAGTGATAAGTCAATACCTGTTATTATTGTGATTAAAAACGATTCTGTTATTTCATATGATATAACAGAAAACGACATTAGTGATTATTTACAAACTATAATTGAAGAAAACAAATAGAAAAAGGGAAGGGGATAACCCTTCTTTATGTTGAAAAAACTTGACTTTAATAGTGTTTTGTTATAACATATTAAAGGACTTTGGAGTAGTACTCAAGCGGCTGAAGAGGTGCCCCTGCTAAGGGCATAGATCGGGAAACTGGTGCAAGGGTTCAAATCCCTTCTACTCCGCCATTTTTTGGGGCCTTTTGGAGAAGCGGTTTAACTCACATGCCTTTCACGCATGCATTCACGGGTTCGAATCCCGTAAAGGTCACCAGTTGATAAAAAGGTATTTCAATACCTATTATATATGGCGACTCTATGAAGAGACGCTTTTATTTTTTTAAAATTTCATACCATAATTTTATTATCGTTAGACTTTATTTATTTATCTTAATAAGGTATAATGTAAGAAAGAAAAGGTAGGATAAGTTATGAAAGAAGCAATTATTGGTTTGATTATTCCCTTCTTAGGAA
>JAQUVC010000044.1 GCA_028693535.1 Bacilli bacterium | reverse complement strand
TTTCATGGGGATAAACAGCTATAATATGCTGTCTTTTATATCTTGTATGGGAAAAATAAAAAACCGCCTTTTTCTTAAAATACAAAAAGGCAGTTTGTCATCAGTCTGAGAAGGGTTTCCCCTTCTTAAATATTATTGAATATAATCAAGCGTAACATTAGAGTAAGTTTTCGTTTCAGCATTAGTTGGATCGTTATCAATAGTGATTGTTCCTTCTTTTACTTTTTCGAACAACTCTTGGTAATCTTCTAGTGTAAATGTAGTCATTGACCATGTTGCTTCAGGTAAACCAACTGCATTGTTTTCAGCACCTAAATTAGTAATCTTACCACCAATTTCGTCCCAGTTGCCATCATAGAAAACTTCTAATGCATACATGGTACCTTCACGTAATCCTTTTGTAGCTGATGTAATAACTGTTGCAGAGTCTCCAGATTGGTCAACATCTACACCGATTACTTTACCATCATTTGCTGAAGCAGCAGCGAATGCGCTTTGGCACATTGAACCGCCAGCAGCAAATACCACTTGTGTACCTGTTGAATACCAACCATTAAGCATAGTTTGTAAGTCAGCAGATGCTGAGAATGTTGAACCATAGTTCCAACTATATTTCATTTCAACAGTAATTCCTTTTTCTTTAGCAGCATCATTTGCACCTTGAATAAAGCCATAACCAAATCTTTGACAAGCTGGATTCGTTCCACCGCCGCCGCCTGAATAGCCAAGTTTTGTATAGCCTTCCATAACAACTGCGTATCCTGCAAAGTAACCAGATTGTTCTTCTTTAAATACCAATGCATTGATATTATCTAATCCAAGTGGCCAACCATCAACAAAGATAAACTTTACAGATGGATTTTCTTCTGCTGCTTTTTCTAAAGCTATTGCTTGCATATAACCAGCACAAACAATAATTTCAGCTCCTCCATTAACTGCTGCAACCATCGCATCATAACGATCATCATCGGTTGCTGCATCACCATTCGCAGGTTGATAGTATTTGTAAGATTTACTATTTTCACTAGCAAATCGTTTGATACCTTCCCAAGTACCCTGATTAAATGACTTGTCCTTTAATTGTCCGATATCAGTTATAAAAGCAATTTGATACTTACCATTTGTTGACTCCATTGTGTCAGAAATGGCATCATAATTAAAACCAGTTTCTTCTTCTTCAGGTGCTTTACAACCAATAACAAAGAATGTTAAGCTAAGCATAACAAAAAACGCCAAAATTTTCTTCATGTTTTTTTCTCCTTTTTTCTTTTCGTCATAATGATAATAACCTCAGCATGACCACTCAATTATACAACAAATCGCATTTTGTTTCAAGGCTTTTTTGCTTTAATTAACATTAATATTTTTATTGTTGTACCAAATAAAAAAACTCGCATCATTTGCGAGATAAATTACATTTTGGAGCAGGTAACGAGAATCGAACTCGCACGAACAGCTTGGAAGGCTGTAGTTCTACCATTAAACTATACCTGCATTTAAATGGTCGGGAAAACAGGATTCGAACCTGCGACATCTTGGTCCCAAACCAAGCGCTCTACCAAGCTGAGCTATTTCCCGACTAAGGTGTGATTTCTTCACACGCCTATATATTATATAATAAGCCAACAAAAATGTCAACATTTTTACGACTTTTTTACTCGTTTTTGTCTTGTATAAAAATAGATAAATTATTACTATAAACTAACAAATAAATAGATAATATGCTATAATAATAGCAAGGTGACTTTATGAATTTTCGAAAACTAACAATCAATGATAAAGAAAAAATTGAACAGTTTTTAGTAAGCAATGAATTATATAGCGATTATGAAGCAAGTGAATTAAACTTCACTAACATTTTTGCGTGGTCGCATATTGACAATATTGAGATTGCTGAGGGAGAGGATTGGGTTTTACTTCGTGGACAAGAAGGAATAGATGATTATTTTTTACCACCACTGGCACTAAATAAAGCGGGACTTGAGAAAATATCAAAAAAATTTAGAACATTTTGTGATGATAATCATATATATCCAATCATTCGTGGTTTAAATGAAAAGATAAAAGACTATATTCTAAAAGAATGTAAAAGCTGTTTTGAATTTGTTGATTACCGCAATTATGATGTTGATGAATACATTTATTTGAGTGATGATTTAATCCATTTAAAGGGGAAAAAATATAATGTAAAGCGAAATCATTTAAATAAATTTCTAAAAACCTATCCACAGTATCAAGAAAGAGATTATCAAACTTCCGATTATGATAGCATTAAAAAGGCTTTAGATATTTGGGCTAACGGGAAAACACTAGATATTGAAAAAGAAGCAATTTTTCATGTTCTCAACAACTTAAAAAAATTGGATTCTTTTTGTAATATAATCGAAGTTGATCAGAAACTTGTTGCTTTTACCATCGGTACCATTACAAAAAATAACATCGCCATTGTTCTTTTTGAAAAAGCAGACCTAGACTATGATGGTGCTTATGCTGCAATTAATCAAATGACAGCTGCAAAATACTTTAAAGATGTAACATATATTAATCGGCAAGAAGATATGGGGATCCCCAATCTAAAAAAGGCGAAAATGTCTTATCATCCTCACCATATTGCCCAAAAATATTCACTAATTGAAAAACGAATTGTTCAAAAATTAAGGATATTATATGAAGATAGTTTTCCTGAAGATAAAGAACCCCCTCAATATCTCGATTATTATTTTCAAGAAAAAATGAATATTCACCAAGTTGTATTCATTGTGAAAGAAAGAGAAGTAATCTCTACTTTATATTGTTTTTCAAGAACTTTAAAGTTTAACGAGTCTCCGCTAGAGTGCCCTGTCATCTCAGCAGCAGCTACGCGATCAGACTACCAAAACCAAGGATATTTTCGAAAACTCATGACTGATACGTTTGCAAGGCTTAGAATGAAAATGGTTCCTTTGGTTATGCTCTATCCCCTTAATCATGAAATCTATCGTCATTTTGGCTTTGGAGTGATGAATTATTTCACCAAATCAACAACTATTTGTCATCAACTTGACTATCAAATAGCAACGACAGCAGATATAGCTTTGTTGCTAGAACTTTATTATCGTTTCATGGAACCTTATCACTTTTATGTAGCTCGAGATGAAAATTCATTTATTACCTTATTCAAAGAATTTACTGCTTATTCTGGAAAATTAGAAATTATCTTCAAAGATAATCAACCAATTGGTTATGTGGTTACTTCGCTAAATGATATTGAAGAATTGATTCTTTTAGAAGATGTTTATTTGGAAAAATATGCCAATTATTCACAAATGCTTCCTACTATTGGTTATGATGTTCCTGGTAATATGGTAAGAATTATCAATGTTGAAAAGGTATTAGAGGAATATCCATATCCAGCAATCACAAAAAAAGTGAAACTTAAAATAATCGATAATATGATTATCGAAAACAATGTAACATTAGAGCTTAGCATTGATCAAACCAACATCACGATTCGTGAGGTTGATGATTACGATTACCTTATTGACATTTTCGAACTCGCTGAATTAATTTTCACAGGTAAAACGGCAATAGTCGCCTTACAAGAAATCTTCAACAATAGTAAAACGGCAATTGTTGATCAATATTAAATCTGATATTGTCCAAGTGTGGGATTTATTTCATATATACCCTTTTTGTGGGGATAAACAGTTATAACATGCTGTCTTTTATATCTTGTATGGGGAAAATAAAAAACCGCCTTTTTCTTAAAATACAAAAAGGCGGTTTGTCATTAGTCTGAAGACAAATCTTTATGATTTGTCTTTTTATTTATTTCAAAAGATAACTAATGTTTTTGAATATATCTTTTTCTTCTTCGATTTTGTTTTCATTACCAACCACACAAAGAGCTTGATAATCCAAAATTGCTTGTATTACTTGCTTTAAAGCTTTGATATCTTGAACTTTACAATGAATGATTTCTTCACGCTCTTGCTTGATTTCTTCCATTGTTACTCCAGAAAGGGCGGATGTGAAAGAAACTGTTCCTGTTCCTGCTGGTGTTCTTGGGGCATCAAGACCCCCAATGACTCCAATAATAGCTTTTGTCATTTCTTCATCAGTAGCAGTAAAATTTTCGATAAAATTGATAATGCCTTCATAAACCTCATTTGTTTTCTTTAAATTTGGATCACGATAAGAAACAATATAGCTGTCTCCAAAACGATCAAAGTTGATTAAGCAGCCATATGCTCCACCTTTAACCCGAATATGATTCCATAGATAATCGATTGCTAGAATATTATTCAAAACAGCCAATGCTCCATTATATGCAAAACCTTTCTCAAGGAAATTACCAGTACGAGCAACATATTGTACATTGGAGGACGTTTTTAAACCTTCATTCAATGCTAGCGCTTGATACAAGAATGGTTTGGTAAATTGTTTCTCTCCCTTTATGCTTTCTTTAAATGATGCAATACCAGAAACAAATTGTGAATATCCTTCATCATTCGCTGTATAAGAGATTAACATATTATCTTTTCTAAAAATATGTTTGATTAGTGTTTCCAACTGATAAATAATGCTTTCTTTCTTCGTTAGAAAATTAGTCTCCAAATCATGAATGAACTGATAAGCATGAACACCACTAAGATAGTCCTCAATAAACGCCATTGGTGAATAGTATGACATCGAACGAACAAGGGCAACCATATGCCCACCAAAACTTACACGACGTTCTAATTCTGATTTTCGTTCAGAGATGATTTCTAATAGTCGCTTTTCATCATGCAACAGTGAGTTATTGATGATTTCACTAATGGTTGTAAAAGCAAAATCAATTTTGTTATATAAGACCTTGGAAGACGCACCAAAATATAGTAGATAATCATTTGCTGTTTTAATCTTGGTTGTTTTAAATGAAATATCACCAGTATTGATGTCAATTTCTTTATTTAATTCTTGATATGTATAATTTTTTGTATCGACATAACCCAAGATACTTGGTAATAAACCAAGATAGCCTAGCAGTTCATTTGGTAATCCTTTAATATCAAAAAGAACCTTTAGATAACCTATTCCATTTGTGAAAATATTTTGATGCATTATTGTTACCGATGCTACTTCTTTTTCTTCATTCACAAGTGGTGCTGGTTCTTTATTAATGTCTTCACGTGAAAGTACAGGAATTGTTGCTAATTCTTCTGGTGTCGCTGGCGTACTTTGATATTTCTTTAAGTGCTTCGTATCTTCAATTATCTTTTCAAGTTCTTCTTCTGTTAAACCAGTCTTGAAATCAGCCAGTCTTTGCTTTAATTTGGCTTCTTTGATTTCACTCATCTCTTTATCTGGAATAGCAGACAAAATTAACTTGTGATTATTCTTTAAAAAATACTTTTCTAATAATTTTTCAAAATAATTAGTGTCAAATCCTGCTTTAATCTCAGTAAATATCTTTTCTGTTTCTAAATGAGAAAACGGGTCATTTTCATCATATAACCAACTTTCTAATGTGTTGATTACATACATGATTCCTTTTGGTGTTCCCCCAAAATCAGCTTCACGGTAACGAAATTCATATTTATTAATGGCAGCTTGAATAGCTTTTTTATCTAAACCCTTTATAATTAATTCCGCAATTGTTTGTTCAATCACTTGAACAAAACGTTCACTATCCTTAGCATTAGCATTTTTGGCGATAATTGATAAGATTTGTTCCTCAATACCATCATAGAAATTTGAAGAGATATCTTGCCCTATTTTCGCGTCTAGCAATGCTTGTTTTAATGGTGCTCCTGGCATATCTAATAAGATATAAGATAGAATATTAAATGCCATCCATGTTTTCGCATCCAAACTCTTACCTGCACTTACCGTATAAGAAAGATACGTTTTATTGTTATCATCTTCACCTTTACCAATCGGATAAGCAATTTGCTTTACCAATGGTTTAACAAATGGTTTTTGGGCTTTGATTTGTGTATTAATATCAATCTTGCTAAAGTCTTTTAAATATTCACGATCTAGCCATAATAGTTTTTCCTCTACATCAACATCACCATATAAAATAATAAAACTATTGCTTGGATGATAATAAGTACGATGAAAATCTAAAAATTCTTCATAAGACAAATCAATAATTGCTTCTGGATCCCCACCTGATTCCTTACCGTAGCAATTGTCAGGAAACATTGTATGTAATATTTGACTAGAAAGAACTCGTTCTGGAGAAGAAAAAGCTCCTTTCATTTCATTATAAACAACTCCATTATAGGTAATCTCGTCTTTTTTATCGTTTAGTTCGTAATGCCAGCCCTCTTGCATGAAAATTTCTGGTCGTTCGCCAATACGAGGATATAAAACAGAATCCATATAGACATCCATCAAATTAGTAAAATCTTTTTCATTACAACTAGCAACTGGATAAATTGTTTTGTCTGGAAATGTCATTGCATTTAAAAATGTATTCAGTGAGCCTTTCATCAACTCAACGAAAACCTCTTTGACAGGATATTTACGAGTTCCACATAGAACAGAATGTTCTAGAATATGGGGTAGCCCAGTATTATTCGCTGGCGGAGTTTTAAAACCAATCGAAAACACCTTGTTATTATCATCATTTTTAAAAACTAAAACGCGAGCACCACTTTTTTTATGTTTAAAAAGAGTGGCTTGCGAATTAAGTTCTTTAATTCGTTTTTCTTGTAAGATTTGATATTGATTTATTTTCATTTTTTACTTCCTCCCAATCATTTTCATGTCTTTACTATATCATAATTCCATCTGCATTACAAAGTTTATCTATTTTTAAAAACATATTTAGTCATTTTATTGTGCATGAAAAAGGATTTTATTTGTAAATCTCTTCAACAGCATATTCTTGCAATCATTCTTAACCAAAAAAACGTTGTGTCAAGTTTGTGAGTTCAATTTAACTAAATTAATTTTTTATCACTAACACAATTTGGTTGATTATTACTTGATTTTTTAATGTTAGATTATAATATCTAGCTTTTCTTCATCATTTACAATTAATCATTACGATAATGGCTTTTATTTTGTTGTAAAAATCCAATATCTTTGCGTGATACCATCTTCATCAGTGATTTCATTTTCTAATATCCCTCCATTAGCAATGATAGTTTTTGCAGAAGCAATATTGTGTTTAAAACAAGTGATTAACACCTTTTCTAAATCTAATTTACGACATTTCAAGAGTGCTAATCGTAGCATCTCTTTAGCATATCCTTTTCTTCTTTCAGAAGCACGGACGCTATAGCCAATATTTCCACCTATTCTTAAAAGATAATCATTTAAATAATGACGGATGTCTATCATCCCTACAAGCTGGTTATCGCATTTTCTAATCGCCATATAAGCATCAGCAGGAACCCAACCTTTATTAACAGTGGCAAGTTTTCGTCCCCTTTTGGTTGCTTTAATCCATTCTGTAATATCTTCATAATTTATTAATAGTGAAGAACCATCCATGTGTTCATGATTATCAATGAATTCTTGACGATATGATTTGATTTGATTTTTGTATTTTATACTAGGTCTAATTAAAGCGATTTTTTCCATACTATTTTCCTTTTTTACAATTATACCATTTTCTTCACCTTTTCAACATAAAAAAAACTCAGTTTCCTGAGTTAATTTTAAAATGGCGTGCCCAAGAGGATTTGAACCCCCAGCCTTCTGATCCGTAGTCAGACGCTCTATCCAATTGAGCTATAGGCACAAAATAAAAATGGCGGTCTCAACGGGACTTGAACCCGCGATCTTCAGTGTGACAGACTGACATGTTAACCACTACACCATGAGACCACTTCCCATTTGCTTGTATATTATAGCACATTTATTTCTCTTTTTCAACAATATTTTTCTTTTTTAAGAAAATAAAAAAAGAACTTTCTTCATACAAGAAAGTTCTTTTACGTCTTATAGTTTTATTTCTTTTACTTCTTCTTCTTGAGGTAAGAATGAGTTTAATAAAATACCGATGATTGCTGATAAAGCCATTCCTGAAAAACTAAATTGTCCAAAACTCAATACTGCTCCACCGATACCAATGACCAACATAACCGAAACAATAATCAAATTTCTTGTCCTAGTTAAATCAACCTTTGCATCAATCATTGTCTTCAACCCATTAGCGGCGATGAAACCATAAAGAATTAAGCAAACACCACCTAGTACAGCCATAGGAATAGAGTTAATCAAAGTTGCAAAGACATTGAAGAAGGATAATACAATGGCAATAACAGCAGCTCCACCAGTTACCCACACAGAACCTACTTTTGTAATGCCGACAACAGATGTATTTTCACCATATGAAGTATTTGCTGGACCACCAATCAAACCAGCAAAGCTTGTAGCGATTCCATCACCAAGAAGTGTACGGTGTAAGCCGGGATTCACAATATAATCTTCCCCTGTGATTTTACCTAAAACCTTATGGTCACCAATGTGTTCGCAAATTGTTACAAATGCTAGAGGAATGACAGAAATAGCGGCACTAAAGTTAATCTTAGTCATGCTAATTCCTGCTCCTAAATCGGCATCTTTCCATCCTAGCAAAATAAACTTAGGTAATCCAAGCCATTGTGCTGGATCTTTCATTACATTCCATAAAGGAGTAAAATTGATTAAAGCCGGATAATCACCATTTGGGATTAAACTAATCAATGCTGCAAATACATATCCTGAAGCAATACCCACTAAAAATGGTACTACTTTTAAAAATCCTTTTGATCGAATGGCAATCACAGAAATAAAAGCCATTGTAAATATCGCTGTTAAGATACCGCGGTAATCTCCTGCCCACGGATTACTAGCTAAATTAGCAGCTGTAGGTGCTAACAAACCTGTTTCTAATATGGCAGTTCCCGATAATCCTAAACCGATTACCATAATCATAGGACCGACAATGATAGGAGGTAATAGTTTGTTTAACCAACCTACACCCAATAGTTTTATAAATAGAGATACAATACAGTAGATGATACCAACCATAACAATACCAGTCATGGCGGCACCAAATCCACCACCAGTCATCGCCGATGCAGCAATAATATAGGTAATATAAGCAAAACTTGAGCCAAGATAAATGGGTACCTTTCTATTAGTGCAAAGAATGTAGATTAGTGTTCCAACACCAGATGAGAATAATGCCACTGAAACGGGTAATCCTGTCAATAAAGGTACAAGTACGGTTGCGCCAAACATTGCAAATACATGTTGGAAACTAAGCAGTAACCACTTACCTCCCTTTGGTCTGTCATTTGCTCCTAAAATTAGATTTTGATTCATAATGTCCTCCTTTTCAAAACTATTTTAGATTTAAATTGTTAGTCGTAAGAATTTTAATCATAAAAAAAGATCCAAAGATAATTGGACCTTAAAAAGCAAAAATATGAATGCTAACATTAGCAAATATTAAAAAATCTGTTTTACTAACAATACGATTATTAAAAATGAATGCTGGGAATTTTTCTTTTTGTACATTATGTTTTTTAACTACTATATTAGTTTTCATAATAACCTCCAAATTCCGAAATAAAAGGCCTAAGAATTTTCCCAAGCCAAAAGTTCATAAAAACAGTTAAGTCGTAGACCAGCAATTTAAGGTAGCTAGGTAGAGACGTTCAAACCTTATCATTGAACTTATACGGCACTCATTTTTTTCTATTATATCTCATATAAAATAAAAAGCAAGTGTTTCCTAATGTAAACGTTTTTTCTTTTTATATTCGTACAATAATTGAAATGATTTTATAATATTTTTATCAACGACACTACCATAAAATGACAATCGCAATAACCACCTTTTTAAAAAAAACGGATTAACAGCCGATAGAGGCGCACCATTTATTCCCATAGAATGTAGT
>JAQUVC010000043.1 GCA_028693535.1 Bacilli bacterium | reverse complement strand
CCTCCTTATGGTTTATATTTTCTTACATATATATTTTACCACTATTCAAGTATTTTTTCAAGAAATTTGCTATATAAAACGTTATCAATGAAATACTTCCTAATACATACCATTTATACTTGATGTATATAGTCAATTGCTTCCTTGTAACTAACAAAATTTTTCCCGTAATAACTTTTTTCACAAACATCTCTAATCACCGAAACTTTACGAAAGGGTTCTCGATGATCAACATCGGTTAAGTGCACTTCAATACAACGGATACCTACGCTTGCAATCGCATCACGAATGGCATAGGAATAATGGCCAAACGCACCAGGATTAATAATAATGGCTTTAACTTGATCAAAATAAGCTTGATGAATCCGTTCAATGATTTCTTTTTCCCCATTTGCTTGGAAAACAGTAACATCATCTTGATAATTGCTAGCTATCTTAGTGATATAATCGACCAAATCTTGATAGGTTTTATCCCCATATACTTGGGGTTCTCTGATTCCTAGCATATTCAAATTAGGACCATTGATAATTAGTATCTTCATAATTTTCCTCAATTTAATGATAGAGTTTAAAAAATAGGTAGATGCAAATTGCATCTACCTTTCTAATTTCGATTAGCAAATAATATAGTTACAATTCGTAAGATTTCAATATATAACCAAACCAGGGTAAAAACCAAGCCAAACGATGCATACCACTCTAAATCTTTCGGATGTCCACCTTCCACTACTTGACGGATATGCTCTAAATCAAATAATAAATACAAGGTAGCAAGAAATACCGTCAACGCTGAAATTCCTAAACACAATCCAAAATTATACGCTTGACCAGTAAACATCATGATTAAATATAATATCAATTGACTTAAAATCATACCAATTGCAAAAATAAACAGAAATTTAATAAATCCTGAATTTACTTTAATAAGATTTGTTAAAAATAGCGTTGTTACAACCATAAAAACCATTACGGTTGAAAGTAAGGCTGTTATCACTGCACCTTCAGCTACAGCACCATAAACAGCTGAAATAAAGCCAACCAATAATCCTTCTAAAAGACAATAGATTGATCCTGTTATTTTAACAAAACGTGGCGACCAAAAGGAAATCAACGCAAAAATAAATGTTGAAATAGCAGCAATCGAAAGCAAAGATGTATAAGCACTAGCATTTACTGTACTTAAGAATAAGCCACCAAAAGCTCCAGCCAATACCAATAATAAATAAAATATTGATTTCTTTGCAATTCCACTATAGGTCGCGACTTCATAATTCACACCTTCGACTTCACTATTAAGAATCTTTCTAAATACTATATTTGAACTTCTAAATCGCAATTTAATCACCTTTCTTTTTTTATAGTACATATATTATACAATTTATTATTAGATTATTCAAGTTTTACCCTTAAAAAATATGACAAAAACGATCGTATTAATTATTAAATATCTCTAACTGATCATCCTCAGGAAGATTCTCCAATATTCCCAGACGATTGAATTTTTCAATTAATGTATTTGATAATTTTGTTCTTCGTGATAAGTCTTTTACAGAAGTAAACCCTACTTCTTCTCGCGCTTCAACAATTGATTTCGCTGTGCTTTCACCCAATGAATCAACAGCAATAAATGGAATTATCAAACTATTATCTTCTATTAAAAAATCACGCCAACTAGATTTTGCTAAATCAATTTGTTTAAACGTAAAACCACGAGCTGTCATTTCTAAGGCCAATAACAATGTATCATAGACATCAATTTCCTTATTGCTGACATCTTGTTTGGTATTAATACGCTCCTCAATATCTTTGACTTTTTGGAAAATGGCATCATATCCTGCTACCATCGTCTCAACATCAAATGCACTTGCTCTTCGAGAGAAATATCCAGCATAATAGTATATTGGTCGGTATAACTTAAACCATCCAATTCTAAGTGCCATAATGACATAGGCAGAGGCATGGGCTTTTGGAAACATATATTTGATTGATTTACATGAATCAATATACCATTTTGGAACTTGATATTGCAACATTTCTTTTTCTTGATCTAAAGAAACACCTTTTCCTTTACGAACTTTTTCCATAATTGAAAAAGCGGATAGGGCAGGTAATCCTTGTTCTAACAAATATATCATAATGTCATCTCGACACCCAATTAGGTCATTAAAAGGAATTGCAGAAACTCCTTCTTTCATACCAAAGAAATAATCTTTCGCATTGCCATTCCATACATCACGTCCATGACTTAAACCGGAAATTTTAATTAAGTCACTTACTGTTTTCGGACGAATGTCTTTCAACATTGTTTTCGCTAATGAGGTGCCAAATTCTGGTAGACCAGTGGTTCCAATCTCCATTTTTACTTGTGTTGGTGTTACTTTTAAAACCTCAACTCCAGAAAACAAGTTTAGGACTCCCCGATCAGATAGAGGGATTTCTTCTACTGTTGAGAAAGGAAATTTTTCCGGCTCTTGACTAACAAAGTTCATCAAATGTCTAATCATAGTTGGATCATCATGACCTAAAATATCCAATTTCAATAAATTATGTTCAAAATCATGATAACCATGGTGCGTCGTATACCAATTTTTCGATGTGTCATCAGCAGGAAATTGCACTGGTGTGATTTCATTGATATCCATTCCTCGGGGAACAACCACGATTCCTCCAGGATGTTGTCCAGTTGATCGCTTCACTCCACATAAGCCGGCTGCTAAACGCTTGATATCGCTATAGCGCATTGGTTTCCCTTCCCGCTCATTATGACCCTTTACATAGCCATAGGCAGTATTGTCTTGAATTGCTGATATTGTACCAGCTCTAAAAGTATAATCTTCGCCAAATACTTCACGGCAAAAATCATGTGCTTTTGCTTGATAGTCGCCTGAAAAATTCAAATCGATATCTGGTACTTTATCGCCTTCAAAGCCTAAGAATGTTTCAAACGGAATATCACAGCCATTGCCCTCTAGTTTTTCCCCACAAATAGGGCAAAAACTTTCAGGAAGATCATAACCAGTACCACTACTATGAAGCACTTCTATAAACCTAGATGCTTCAGGATATTGTTGGTAGATCTTTTTTTCTTCACTATTCAATTTAAACGCATGAAAATGACATTTTGGACATATATAATGTGGTGGTAATGGATTCACTTCTGTTATCTCCATGAATGTTGCAACCAAACTCGAACCTACAGACCCCCGGCTACCAACAATATAACCAGCATCTTTAGAATGTTTTACTAGCAAATATGAAATGTAGTAGATTGTAGCATAGTTATTATCGATAATACTTTTTAATTCTTTATCTAATCGGTCTTGGATATACTTTGGTAAAGGATTCCCGTATTTCGTAAAAGCATTTTTATATGTTAAATCGATAACCCCTTGTTTTGCTGATGGAATTCCCCGTTCTGCTAAAAAGTTATCAGCAGGAGCAAATAATTCTTTCGGGAATATATCAAATTCTTCAATCATATCGCCAATTTCATTTGTGTTCTTTACTACAATTTGATGTGCTAATGCTTGATCAAGGAAAGAAAATTCCTTCAACATCGTATTGGTATCTTTAAAATACTGCTCTGGCATTTTACTGACATCTTTCAAATCATGTAATCCACCACCCACCAAAGGTACCTCAACTAGCATCTTGCGCAATATATCATCGCTTGGATCAAGAAAATGCACATCACCTGTTGCAACAACAAGAATGCCTTTCTCTTCCCCAGCTTTGATGATTTTTTTAATCACTTCTTTAAGAATCTCTTCAGTGATAATTCCTTCTGAACTTTCCATTAAGTGACAATAACATTCAACCGATTGAACCTCAAGATAATCATAAAAACCAACCACTTCTAATAACTCTTCATAGCTTTTATTCAAGGCCGTATCAAATACTTCCCCCCGATAACAAGCACTACCCACAAGCAAGCCTTGACGATGAGCCTCTAAGAACTGTTTTAAAATTCTTGGTTCTTTATGAAATGTTTTTGTATGTGATTCTGATACAATCTTATTTAAATTCACCAAACCTTGGCGGTTTTTTACCAACAAAGTAAGATGGGTAGGAATTGCATGTTTAAAGGCTTCTTCTGGATTAATCATTTCATTTATTTGATTATAATTATATATTTTACTATCAAACAATCCTTTCAACATTTTTAAGAAAATTTCTGTTGTTGCTTTCGCGTCATAAATAGCACGATGATGCTGTTCAAGATCAACACCAAACAACTTAGCAACATAGTTTAATGAAAACTTCTTTAATTTATCACCATAATAAATACGAGCAAATTGCAAAGTATCAATTGTTGGTAATACTGAATAAAGAATTCCCAATTGTTTTAAATTTTCATATAAATGTGAATTATCAAACGTTGCATTGTGAGCTACTAAAATAGAACCATTGATAAATTTCCAAAATTTTGGTAATACTTCTTCTATCGTACCAGCATTACGAACATCATCTTCAGTAATGCTTGTTAATCGTGTAATTGCTGAAGAAATATGACCTTTGGGTTTCACGTATTCCGAAAACTCTTCGATTATCATACCATTGTTTACTTTACAAGCAGCAATTTCAATAATCTCATTATAAACAGCAGAAAAACCAGTTGTCTCTAAATCATAGATTACATAAGTTGCATTACGTAGATCAATATCAGCATTTGTTAACGCAATTTTAAACTTTGCTTCATTAACAAGTCTACCTTCCAAGCCAAAAATTGGTTTAAGTTTATTTTCTCTCGCGCATTTATTAAATTCGGGAAACGCTTGGACATTATAATGATCCGTAACAGCCAACGCCTTATACCCATATTGCGCCGCTCTTGTAGCATAGGCTTCAATATCTAAGACAGCATCTTGCGCAGACATCTTCGTATGCGCATGAAGTTCTACACGGGGATCGCTTAATGCTTCAGCTTTATACTCTTTTTTCTCTGTTGGATGGCTATTTATTTCATTGATATTAATTACCAAATCACGAGAATATTTATCAAAAGCCATTCTACCAACGACTTTCACTGTAAATCCAACCATACAATTTTCTTGATAGAATCTTTCATAGTAAGGATCAGTTAAATTAATAAATGTCTTTAAAAGTATAGAGCTCGTTCCATCTGTAATCGTTGCTTCATATATTTTATATCCACCTTTTAATGTTTTGATTTGAGCTTCTACAACATCTCCTTCAACAACGAACACATCATTAAAGTTCTTGTTCGTATATTCAGTCAATTCAAACTCTGATGTTGGTAATTCTGTTAGTGGAGTTGGATTCTCTGCCAATCGTGTCTTGTTGCGACGATTCAATGTTTTTGCTTTCTTGGTTTCATTTTTACCATTGCTCTCAGCAATTTCTTGAATTCGCATATCACGTCGCGCTTGATTGATTGAAGTATCAATACTTATCTTTATTTCTTCTTCAATTGGCGATACCAATGGATTGGTTTCGATGTGAATCGTAACAAAATCTAATCCATATGTTTTGGCTTGTGGTTCAATCATTGACAACAACTCTTCAACAATTTTTTTCTCCACTTCAGAAGCGACTGAAAAGGTAATTTTATTGTCACCAATGATGGTGATAAATTTCTTCAAAGCATTACAACGAGCACGATCATTACATGCATTATCAACAAAATATTCATAATACTCTTTTAAAAGGCTTTCGCCAATAAATTTATTTTGAAAAACAAACTCAACCCTTGATTTTGAATTATGATTAATATTCTTAGTCATATAATCGGTAATATCAGTTGCTAGTTTTGCTAATTTTTTGATAGAAAATGGTTTTTCAAACGATACGACCATTAAGGTCGTCATTTCTTTGGTATCGACTATAACCTTTTCTAATGACCCCTTATCAATATCATCATCAATATCGTAATCAATTAGTGCTAGTACATCTAAATATTTTTTTCTTTGCTCGGTCATAATTCACCTCATTATTCATATTTTATCATACATCAGTTTTTATTTCTATAGTTAATCATTTTTAAGTGGTCTTTGCAGAATATACTTTTTTACCACCAACATAAGTTGTTAAAACATTTGTCTTATATATTTCTTCTAATGGAATGGTAAAAACATCACGATCAACGATGATAAAATCGGCAAAATATCCCACTTCTAATAATCCCTTTTTATTTTCCATGAATTCTTGATAACTACTTCCAATTGTGTAGGCATCGATTGCTTGGCATCGGGTAACGAATTGATGATTGTTATAGATTTTGGTCTTTTGAAAGTTTCTACGGGTAACCGCTAGATAGATGCCATGAAAAGGATTTATTTCTTCTACTGGCAAATCTGTCCCAAAACTTGTTGGAATCGTCTCAATCATTGTATGAAAAGCATAACTTGTACTAGCAAGTTCTTTTCCCACACGTTCTTCAACAATTCCCATATCATAATCAAGAAAGGCTGGTTGCACCAAAGCACAAATGTTGTTTTCATGCAAACGATTCAAAACTTTCTTATCTGTGATTTGCAAGTGAACAATCCCATGACGTAAAGGATTGTTTTTATCGTTACTGCTAGCAAAAGCAGTAACAACATCGTTAATTGCTTGATTACCAATTGCATGAAAAATTAATTGTACTTGCTTTTTATTTGCTTCACTAACTAACGTTTGTAACTGATCAAATTGATAACAAGCTACCCCTTTTGTTGCTTTATCATCATGGTAAACCGTCGTTAAGGCGGCTGTACGCGCTCCTAAGGAACCATCTAAAAAAACCTTCAACGGACCAATATTGTGATAATCATTGAAAATAAATGCTTTTTTGATTTCCAAGTATTGATCAATACTACTGGTAGTAACTTGTTGATTTACGCGAATTATTTTTTTATTTGCAACTTGTTGGTATGCATATAGTAACTCATCAATGTTACTCGAAGACTTGTCTTTGGATAAATCGTTAGTTTGAATAGATGTTACTCCATAACTCAAGGCATAATTTACAGCATCCATTAATAGTTTCGTGGCCGTTTCAGGATCAAAAGATGAGGCAAACTTTCCAACCAAAGCACAGGCATTTTCTGTTAAGATACCATTGGGTTGGTGTTTATCATCTAATAACACTTGTCCTTTTTCTACTTTGGTATGCTCTTTAATACCACACAGCTTTAATGCTTTCGAATTGACAACCACAATATGTCCACAGATTCGCGAAAAAACAATTGGTATTTCTTTGCTAATCAAATCAAGATCTACCTTTGTGGGGATGATGGGATTATTAAACTTATCTTGGTTAAATCCTTCCCCTATTAGCACCGACAAATTGGGGTGATTAGCTAAGTGTTTTTTTCCTATTTCAATCACTTCATCAATGCTTTTTGCAGCGTTTAAATTTGCTATTGTTGCCTTTTTTGCTTGATGAAATAAATGCAAATGAGAATCATTAAAGCCAGGCAAAACCAATCTTTGTTCTAGATCAATGGCTACTTGATAACGATTTCCATCCTCTTGTAAATCATTATCACCAACTGCAACTATTTTATCTTCATCAACTATCATAGCCTGATAAAATTGTTTGTTTGTATATATTTTCCCATTAAAAAAGAGTGTTCTCATAATTTTTTTACCAATGATAATCCTTCTTCTTTATTATAATAAGGGTATCCGCTTTTTGTATATTCAAGATATTCATCATCTATTAGGTCTTCTATTACTGTTTCAGGACAATTTTTATTTGCTTTCGCAATGTAAATTGGATTGGTAAAGCCAAATCCCAAGCCATAATAATCACCTAAAAAGGCTCCTGGTCCAATGGTTCCTTCTTTGGTAATTACTTCTAACCGATAAAACTCGTTCATGTTCACTTCAGCTTCGAATTCTTCAATAAAATGATTGATGTTTTCTTTCAGAATATATTCTCTAAATATCGTTGCGCTTTGAGGTTTTTTTGTACTCTTATTTTGTAATATTTTAATATTTAAGATAGGTACTGTGTCAAAAATGTGGATATTAAATTTCACCATCTTCTTTTTTTTAATATAAACTGTTTGGTTATTTTCTTGATCAGCAATGCGAAAACGAATATGAACACCATTAGAACCATAGCAACATCCTGTTTGCAACACATGATAAATATTTGCTACTGACAATTCATCCATATTCCCCATAATAAAAGGATGTCCAGTACGATGTAAGAAATGACCATCAGAGTTGGCAATTCCTACTAACTTTTTACCAATAGAATTCATCTTGTCCCATAAATCAAATGCCATACGATTTGGTTCATCAAGAGGATGATAATCACCTTGCCATACTTCAATTCCTGTAGCTCTTTCAAGGTTAAAAGCTTCTTCATAATCCCACCATATAGAAGGTGAGAAAGGATGAGCAAGATAAAATAAACCACCTTGAGCAATGGTCTCATTTACGATATCTTGCCATTGGCGGCCATCAGTTAGGCGATTATTGACATACTTAACTTGATATTGCAATCCATGTTCCCCTATTTTACCTTCTGGATAATGACCTTTTATAAGCGTTCTACCCACTTGTCCATACTCACCAGAATTAGGAAAAGCAATAAAATCAGTAAATGTACGATTAATTTCATCGCAGTCTAATGTATTAAGAGAACAATGATCGGTTGGCGTAATCCATGATAATGCACGATCAGCACGGACACGCTTTGCATTATCAAACACACTATTATTATTTTGCCCATCAGAACGCGTAGAATGAGTATGATTGTCACCACGGTATAACCCTTTTCCAGATACACTCATAATCAAAGACAGGATTTGTGGTTTCGTATCAAATAACTCTGTAATGGTAACGAACAATCTTAGAAAATCACGACCGCCATGAACAGCAATCAATGGAATTTCAACACTTTGTTGTTCGTTTGGTTCTATTCTTTTTATTTCCCACTTGGATGAGGTTGTTCCAAGCATATAAGGACAATCAATCGTAATTTTAACACGTCGAAAAACAACCTGTGAATTATTTTGAATATGAACAACTGCTTTAAAACAATCGCCTGTTGCAATTTTTTCGGGAATATTTGCTATTGTCGCTTGATAAAAATCGACATTTTTTAATGATAATTTTTCTAATTCCATAACGTTCACCATATTTTTTTAATTATTCATATTATAGCATATTAGCTATAAAAAATCATTGTTTTTTTGTAGATTAAAAAGGAATTATTGCGTTATATCAGAAAAAAGTCAAGCATATGAATACTTGACTTCGTTTATAAATTAGCGACGGCGCCTAAAAATTCCAGCACCACCACTTGCACCGCCACCTCCACGATTGATGATAAATAAACCACTTCCACCAACAACAAAGACTACAGCACCAATCATGATTATTTTTTCAAACAACGTCATACTGGAAGAAAAAATATAGCTCCAAATAGTCGTGTTTACGATATCTTCTGAATCATCAGGAATATAATAATCGAAATATTCCTGATATCCCTCTTCATTAAATGGTTGAAACTCTTCATAACCATAGGCTTTTTCAGTGACAATCCACAAAAATTCATGAAGCATCTTGGCAATCCCCATATCAAAATCTTCTTCTGTTAAAATTGTTGCATCAACAATTGCTCCCACACGGGAAGCAGTTAAATATTGTTTCATTTGATAACCAATTGCAGTATCAATTGCATAAAATTCTGGCAACTGATACCCTTCATATTCTTGATTGATAAAATATAGAACAATTAATAGCCCCATATCATTTTTCCCAATTTTCCATTGATTGAAGATATCCGTTGGATCATATTGATTCATGTCAGCAGCTTCTTCTAATAAGAAAGTTGCAACCACAATTTGAGCTCCCCCATTGCCTTCAACATCTTTGTAATAATCGTACAATATTTCTCCCTTTTCAACAATATTATGCTTTGTTGCTGGCGATAGAGCATTGGCAAAGTCATTCACATAATATTCAGCCGTAGGATTAGGATAATCCTTGCGATTGAAATACCAAAAAAGAAAGATACCTACAATCACAATAATTAAAAAAATCCCTTTTAACTTTCTAGTCATTAAAAACCACTTCTGGTATTTCTAATTCCCCATCAGAAGCCTTCCAATATAATCTTTCTTTATCAAAACTAAACATGTTAGCAATGATGATTCTTGGAAATCTTCTCACTGAAGCATTATAGTCTTCAACAGCCAAATTATATACTCTTCTAGCATA